>DATMHB010000001.1:0-4093 GCA_035555175.1 Flavisolibacter sp.
CCGCGCAAACAAATAATACGAGTCTTTTCCTGCACATTCCCTGGCGTGTCCGCATCCTGATAGTGTCGAAAGAAAGGGTAGTGCCCCTGGCCTCGGCAGCACGATGATGCATCGACCGGTTCACGAAGTTTCGGGCATTATCAATAAGATATCGTCGGTATATCGCGTTCATTTCAACAATTGCAGATCACTATTCAATTGGTATGACTTCCCTGGCTTTGTTTTAAACGAAGTGGTCTTTTCTTTGTATCTGAGCACGCATTCGTTTCCTGCCAGCGAAAGCACATCCACGGATATTAGTTTTCCTTCAGCCCATTTAATATTCAGCTGAAATCCTCCCCGCGCGCAAATGCCGTCGATGGTCCCGTTTGAGAGCGCCGATGGTAATGCAGGCAGCAGGTCGATATATTTTGACTGGCTTTGAACGATCATTTCGCCAATACCGGCAGCGCCGCCAAAATTGCCATCGATCTGAAAGGGTGGATGTGCATCAAACAAATTATGATAAGAGCCGGCGCCTCCCTTTTCCGCAGGACTCAACAACATCTGCAATAATTTGTAAGCGTGATCGCCGTCTTTGAATCTTGCCCATAAATTTAATTTCCAGCCAAGACTCCATCCTGTTGCTGCATCGCCCCGATAGATCAGCGACTGTCTTGCTGCCTTCATTAACTCCGGCGTAGTATCCCAATTAATTTCATTGCCGGGGTATACTGCCCACAAATGCGATACATGGCGGTGTTTGTTCGCAGTATCGTCTACATCCTTCAGCCACTCCTGCAATTGCCCGAAGCGGCCAATCTGATCGGGAGCGATCTTAGGAACCACCTGTTGTAAAGTATCTCTGAAGTTTTTGTCGATGTTTAGAATTTCACTTGCCGCAATAACTGCCTTAAATAAAGAACGTATGATCTCGTGATCCATACTCGGCCCCATAACGAGTCCGCCCTGTTCCGGTGAGTTCGATGGACCGCTGATCAACCAGCCCGTTTGCGGGTCGCTGACCAAAAAATTTTTATAGAATAAGGCAGATTGTTTCATGACAGGATAAGCCTTGTTCATCAAAAAATCTTTATCCTGGGTGAATAAAAAATGCTCCCACAAATGATGACTTAACCAACCGCTTCCACTCACCCAAATACCATGGTTGGATGCGTTGATGGGCGCGGTGCCCCGCCACAGATCGGTATTATGATGCAATACCCAGCCCGCAGCATGATAATAAGCCCGCGCCGTTTCGCGGCCGGATTCAGCCAGTTCAGCGATCATTTTGAATAAAGGCTGGTGCATCGGGGAAAGATTCAGCAATTCCGCCGGCCAGTAATTCATCTCAAGATTAATGTTGGTCGTGTATTTGCTTCCCCACGGCGGCGTGAGCAGATCGTTCCAGATACCCTGAAGGTTCGCCGGCCGCGTTCCGGGCCGCGAAGAAGAGATCAATAAATACCTGCCGTATTGAAGATAAAGCGCGACCAGCGCCGGATCGGAGGACGAGGCAAATTTTTCAATGCGTTCATCAGTAGGCAGCTTTTCGTTTTCGCTCGTGCCCAGATCTATCGAAAGCGTGTTGAAATATTTTTGGTATTCGGCAAAGTGGGCCGACCTTATTTTTTCAAAGGACTTGCCCCTGATGCTTTGAAGCGCCCGCTTGCAAAGAGCGACAGGATCGCCAGAAACATCTTTATAATTTTTATAGTTGGTGGCAGCGGTTAGATAGAGCGTCACCTCATCCGCATCCTTAACGATGATCCTATTGCCTTCAACAATTGTCGATCCATTCTTCGCATCCACTTTCAAATAACCGGCACCTTTCAATATTCCGTCCCTTACTTTTAATGATAGTTGCAGCGTATGATCATCAATTTTCTTTGTAGAAGAATATTTGTGCGGGCTGTTCAATACACAATCAAAACTCAGACTGCCAGGCTTGCTGGCGGTTAAATGAACAACGATCATCTGGTCGGGATAACTTGCAAAATACTCCCTCGTAAATTCAGTGCCGTTAGAAGTGTACGAGGTTGTTGCAATGGCATGTCTGATATCCAATTCTCTCCGGTATCGCGAAACCGGATTTATATTGCTGAAATTGAGCCACAGGTCGCCGAAAGGCTGATAATCGGCCTGGTATCGCGGAACCGCGGGCGGCTCATCGTCCTGGATAAAATATTTCCACTTCTTTACGAGCGGGATCTTTTCATTTTCTCTTCCTTTTGGATAAACCCCAATGTGCCTTGATGTATCCTTGTATCCCGCGATGCCTCCCTTATCCAAATAATTTAATACCTGCACGGCAATTACATTTCTGCCGGCGACCAACACATCTTTCGGAATCACATACCTTCTTGCATCTGTTGTCTCCATAGAACCCACCAGCCTGCCGTTCACATAAGTAAAATCCTGGTCGCGGATGCGGTTCAAATCCAGGATCAGGTCTTCACCTTTCCAGTTGGCGGGCAAGTCGAAGCTGGTCCTCAACCAGACGGCGCCGTCCAAACCCTCCAGGCCTTCAGCTTCCCATCCATCATAAGAAGGCATCTGGATCTCCTTCCAGTTATGGTCGTTATAGTTGGCGGCGGCATAAACGAGATTCTTCGAGGCCCTTACTTTTTTAAACCACTCGGCTTTATTGCCTTCACCGCTTTTCGTGCCCATGAATTGCTGTTCGGCCAATTGTTCTGCATCCGTCTGTCTTCCTTCAAAAAGCAGTTGCCGTATCGAATCCAGATTTCTGTAGGCGCCTTTTCTGTTATAATCTCGCGGCGCTCCTGTCCATAAGGTCTCTTCGTTGAACTGTATCCTGTCCTTTTCTGCGCCCCCAAAGATCATGGCGCCGAGCCTTCCATTACCAATGGGCAAAGCATCCGTCCATTTTGCAGACGGCTTGTTGTACCAAAGCTGCAGCTGCTGCTGGCAGAACGATAAGTGAACGCTGAAAAATGAAAAGGCTATTATGACGATCTTACTCAACATTGACTACGTTTTTATAAAGGGGTAATACCTTTGGATCCTATGCTTTCCTGTTCGCGGTTCATACCATCATGAACAGCACATGGCTTCAATCGATTTTTATTTCCGCCGTAACGTCATCCTCTTTCACGACTGTTTTTTGTGCGTTGCTCAGGTTGTTGCTTCCGAACACGATATTCCTGCTTCTTTTACCTCTGACCTGAAGGAACACGGGCGTTGGCTGATCAACGTTGCAGTTGTAAATAAAAACATCCTGAACATTGTTTACACTGATCGTTGGCGCGGAAGCATGCGGCGTCATGGTTTGCAGGGCATCGATTACAATACCCTTTACATTTTCTGCAACAAGCGACGAACCTTCTTTTGTATTAATGCGAACATTGTGAAACTCGATATGACTGGCTTCCCTGATCGTCGCTCCCCGTTGCGCATCGAACTGGATGTCGGTAAAGCTGATGTCGTCCACGGGCATTTCCGCCAGGCCATTGATATTGATCGCTTCATCGGTTTGCGCCGTGATATTACTGAAATGAATATTTCAGAAACCCGGTGTTCGTTCCGATACGGGCTCCGGTTCCGTTCTTGCATACGCCATATCCAGAACAATGGCCTGCTGCCTTATGTTCTTCATTATTATATTATCAACGCGTATTTCTTCCACCACACCGCCACGGCCGCGTGCTGTTTTAATGCGGATACCACGGTCGGTTCCGTCAAACACGCAGTTAGAAATAGTGATCTTTCTAACGCCGCCGCTCATTTCACTTCCTATCACAACACCACCATGTCCTGAAAGCATCGTACAATTGGTAATCGTATAATTTTCGGCGGGTGCTGCCTTTGCTCTGCCCGGCCTGTCCTTACCCGACTTAATCGTAATGCAATCGTCACCGACACTGATGTGGCAGTTGGAAATATGAACATACCTGCAGCTTTCGGGGTTGATACCATCTGTATTCGGCGACCTCGGATTATTAATGGTAACACCATCAACCGTCACATTCTCGCAAAACTCCGGATTCACCGTCCAAAAGGGAGAATTTACAATGGTGATTCCCTGGACCAGCACATTCCTGCAATACATTAGTTGTATGAATGGCGGGCGAAGAAAACCCTTCTTCATTTG
>DATMHB010000002.1:0-8202 GCA_035555175.1 Flavisolibacter sp.
CATTGCGCGCACAAAAGATTGCCATTGCGAGTGACACGCGAGAGTGGAGACGGTTCGCCCGCCGCGCTTCGATCTCGCGCTCCTGCTTGCCCCCCATTCGAAAATTACAGCCAGCGGCGTTCCCGGCCATGGCTATTTTCTTCCGGCAAATTGGGATTTTCCTTTTTATGAATCATTAAGCTGATGCGCCGACCTTTCCAAACCATAGAACTCGTAGTTGTACGTAGGCTCAGAACGGGCTTTTTCCTTCAGAAGACGACCGTTCTACGTGGCGTGCAGTAAATACCATAGGCCGAAAATCGGGCATTTCTGCAATTGTATGGCAAGCTTCAGGCCGCTACTTTTGTATCAGAAGTTGATTGATAAATATCAATCGGTCCAGTATCCAAAAAAACCAAACCAATATCCTGTCATGAGCTTCGGCAAGTGGCGCGAAAAACCAACCGTCCAGAAAAGAATTTCCAATTCCTGAAAAACCAAAATCAACAAAATCCAATATCAATCAACTTCTTTTTTTTCCAATTATCCAAAGAAAGCCCGTTTTGTATCCGAATCCTATTTAAACCTGTCCAATCCTTTGAAAACTCAAGGCGTCCGATCTCCGATGAATTCATTTGAAATCAAAACCTAAACGCCTGAAATAATTTATCCCCCGACTGTCGGGGGATTTTATTTTTCTAGCCAGGCTGGAACAAAGCATCGATATCTATGAGGCTCAGGTAAGGCGCCAGATGCTTTTGATTTTTGAAAGCATTCAGGCAAAGAGGCTCCCCCGTTGGTTTGTCAAAGATGATCTCCACGTAATAATCATATAAAGCATATAACTCGATATTCATGGAGGGTGTTTGTCTTGTAAGAACAAGATCAACCCCTTCGAGCCAAAGCAACTCGGCCTGCGCGCTTTGGTGCAATAAACGGTATTGCTCAAAACTGATCATAGCTCAACCAGCCTATCGTCTAAAATATCGTGCCGCATCGCGCTTTCCGCATTAAGCTATCGTTATGCTTTCAACAACAAGACCTCGCTACGCCGATCAATTTAAATTGAGCATCTTATCCTTTGGATATTTTACACTGTATGTGAACCTCATCTTCTTCACTGCGCCAGCTGCGAGGCGCAGCTGCCAGGCCAGCACACCGGTCTCCCCATTTACCTGTGCGCCCCCATTATCCAGCAGCTCCACTTCAATATCTTTGTTAGTACTCAATGGAAACTGGTCCTTCAACGAAATGGTCACCGAATCTTTCTTATTATTCCTTACAGTGATCTCGTAGGTAAGCTTTTGTACCTTACTATTACCCAGGAACTTTACACTGCTGAAGTCCGCCAGCTTTTCCCGCTTCACAACTACTCTCTTATCGCGGCCGAGTGTGAGGTTGAGCGTATCGGATGTTGATGCGGGATCTATAAATGATTTGCCTACGTAAGTCCCATCCAGAATAATATTGGCCTCACCCGGAAGGAGATTCAGCTGTTCCCACTCCGCTATATCCGCCAGCAGGTAGGCATCTTTATCGAGGCGCGGTACAGAATAGTATTTATAAAGAGAAGGCACGGATTGTTCTTTCAAAGTAGCTGTTTGTTCCTTGCCGGTGGTCGGCACATCATAGGGAAGGTCGATGTCGTAAGAGATATTCAATTGGTTTTCTGTCACCGAAACATAATCATCCAGACCTTGCTTCAACGTGATGATGACGGCGCCATTGGCAGCCTGCGCCCCATAAAGGGCCGTCGCTTCTGCATCCTTGAGTATTTTGATCGATTGGATGGAAGACGGATCGATCTTATTTACATCGGCCTCACTCATAATGGCGCCGTTCACCAGAAAAACCGGTTGTGCTGCCTTGTCTAACGACCCATAACCTCTGATCTTTATCGCCGCTTCATTCTCTACGCTGACGCCAGCCACCCTGCCCTCGAGGGCCTGGGGCGCGGCGAAATTATCCTTTCGCATTTGACGTTCCATGCGCACAACAGGATTGATATAACTAAGGAACCACGTCTGCATCACCGGTGCACTACCCCACTGGGACGGCTGTGACGTCGACAATGTCAGGTGCACCTTCTTCCAGTCCAGACCAGTGGTTTGCGCCACCTTGGCCTTATAAATTAATTTTAAAGGCGACCTGATATCATCCACACGAATGTCATAATAGGGCGTCCACCATGCATTTGGTGTCAGGTAAGAAAGCGTGATCTCATATTTGCCCGCCATGGCAACGGACAATTGCAAATGCAACTCGCCGGCGGTTATTGTGTTCCTGCTTTCCTCTTCCGTTATTTGGTTGCGGATGCGCGTCAGCCGCTCAACCAGCTTATTCTTTTTTTGTTTTTCATTGACCAGCTCATTCTGCAGTTCAGCGGATTTTTCCTTATAATAAGCAACAAGCTTCATGAGTTCTGCCACAGTAAGACCTGCCTGCGTCCCTTTGATATCCCGGTTGGCTCGAAGCACCTCCATTACTTCCTGTGTGATCTGGATTTGTACATCGATGGCATCGATATCTTCCTGAATATGGCCCGCTGAATCTTTCAACAATTTTATGCGCGTACTTGATTCAGCCACAGGAAGAAAATTTTTTGTGAACTCGACACCCATGATCGTTACAGCCGCCGGGCAATTGACCTGGATACTGTTCACATCAATGGTGTTGCTGATGCCCTCAACCACAAGTTCCTGGCTGCCCTGCCCCAATTGTGCTACACTATTATGAACCAGTTCTGCACCACTTCGATACACTGTCACCGACTTTAGGTTCGATGGAACAACCAATGGATCGGTGGCGGCCCTTGATCGCAAACTGATGGACAGCACCAAAAATGCAAGGATGATTCTGCTTTGCATAGAAGTTTTCTTTTTCAGATGCTGCCGGCAATAGAATTACATAAGCCCGGTTGAGCTTGCCTTACAGCTTGTGGTACGATAATGGTATCAGAGTAACAAAAAAACATATGGATATTATCATACAATCGCTTGGATTTAAAGCCGGTGAAGAGCTGGAGAGTTATATTCAGGAAAAATTGGGAAAGCTGACGCCGAATGACCATATCGTAAGGGCTAACGTAACGCTGTTCCTGGGTCCGGACCGCGCCACCCCGAATACATATTGCGAAATCAGGCTTGAAGTGCCGGGTAATGACCTTTTCATTAAGGAAAGCTCACCCGAATTCGAACAATCAGTTGACTCCGCTGTGAATAAACTGCAGGGCATGCTTCGCAAAGCAAAGGAAAAGCAGGTAGATCAATGGCACGGTAAGGTGCACAACTCGTGACAACAATAAATGAATGAAAGGCCTTCGGGCCTTTCGTTTTATTAGAAATGTCCTGCCGGCAAAAACACGATCAACTTTTTGATTCCTCTTTATCCCTGATGAGCACGAGGTCCGCCAAATCGATCTGCATGGGGAGCAAGCCGATTTTTACGACCGCTTTTTTGCCCCTGAGCTCCAGCACTTCCCCTACCTGCAGGTTTCTTTTCATTTTTACTTTGTCACCAATCCCGATCTCGCCATTCACTTCTTCATATTTTGCATCGATCTGCTTTTGTTTTTTACTGGCCGCCTTCTGCTCATTCTTTTTAAAAAGCAGTGAGGCCATTTCCTTCACTACTGTGTTCTTGTCGTCCGTCCGTTTCCATTCCATCACCATCGTCCTTAATTTTCTTTCCATATCCTTCAGGTAAACGATCCTTTCTTCCGTTACTTTATTCTGCTGCTTCAACACTTCCACCTGCTGGCGGTGCCGTTCGCGGTCGATTACGGTTTCCATTTCTTTCTTCAGTCTTTCATTTTCCTTCAACAGCCGATGCAATTCTTTTTCCTTTTGCTGCACTTTGTGAAGGTCCTGCTCTGTTCTGTTAAGTAGTTTATCGAGACGGAAATGTTCTTCATCCACGAGCGACCGTGCCTTATCGATGAGCCTCTTATCCATGCCGATGCGTTCGGCAATGGAAAAAGTATAAGAGCTCCCGGGCTTGCCCACCAGCAATTTATACAGGGGCAATAATTTTTTTTCATCGAAGGCCATTGCACCATTGATAATGCCCTGCGTTTTATTGGCCATCACTTTCAGATTGAGATAGTGGGTGGTTACAATGCCCAGCGCATGTTTTCTTGCCAGCTCTTCCAGGATCACTTCGGCAAATGCACCGCCGAGATTAGGATCACTCCCGCTCCCCAATTCATCTATGAAGAAAAGCGTTCTGCCATTCGCGTTCTCCATAAAATATTTCATGCTCAAAAGATGACTGCTATATGTGCTTAACTCGAATTCGAGGCTCTGTGTATCCCCGATATGGATCATCAGCTGTTTGAAAATGCCGAACTGCGAAGAAGGATGAACCGGCACCAGCAGACCGCTCTGCACCATCATTTGCAATAAGCCTACGGTCTTCAGCGTCACCGTTTTTCCACCCGCATTGGGACCACTGATGACAAGAATGCGATTCTTTTCATCAAGCGTTACATCCACAGGTATGGTTGGCTTGTTCGACCGGCTGTTATACAGGTACAGCAAAGGGTGACAGGCTTTCACCAGGTGTACCACCGCCTTGTCCGAAAGCACGGGGTATTCGCCCTGAATATCGAGGGCAAATGAAGCCTTGCCCCTTGTGAAATCATATTCCCCGAGTATCGCATGATAGGTATTGAGAAGCGATGCGTAAACAGAGAGATGCCTGGTCAGTTCTTTCAGGATCCTATATACTTCTTTTCGCTCATCGTTCTCAAGGGTATAAAGCTGGTTGTTCAGCTCAATGGTCTCTTCCGGTTCTATGAAGGCTGTTCTCCGGCTGTCACTCTCGCCATGCAGGATACCTTTCACAGTTCTCTTCTGTTCGGCATAAACCGCCACTACCCTTCTGCCATTCATGAAGCTTTCTTCAATTTCCGCCAGATAACCCTGCTTATTCAGTTTGCCGATAATGCGGTCGAACAGTTTCCTCAGCTCGTTGCGTTTCCGGTAGAGGTTCATCCTTATCTGCTGCAATTCGGTTGAAGCGTTGTCTTTCACATTGCCACTGTCATCTATCACTTCATTGATCAGCTGAAGAACGGCCTTTTCATAATAACTGCCGTTGATCACCTCAGCCATGGCCGGGTAGGCCGTCCTTCTCTCAGCGTCGAACCATCGAAAAATACTCTCAATGCTCATTACCAGTTTCCGGATACCTACCAATTGTTCGCCTGTCAAGAGAGAGCCCTCAATAGAGAGTAACTTCAGATCGCGAGAAAGGTTGAGAACAAAATCATTAGGGAAATAAATGGCGTTTTGGATCAGCTGTTTATATTCAAATGATTGTTTTAATTCTCTTTCAATAAAGTCCTTTTTTGTATGAATGCGAAGGTCAGACGCCTTGGTTTTTGCATATTCAGTCCGGCATTTTTCTGTGAGCAGTGCCTTGATCTTATCAAATTCCAGTTGTACTGAAGCTGATTCCGGGTATATTTTCATTGAGGTTCTCTAAAAATTTTGTCCAAAGTTAGGACGGGCCCAAACACTAAATTTATGCAAAAGCGGGTCCAAACGGCCTGTTAAAACTTTTTTGTTGGCTTTTCATTTTCTATTTTCAGACTGAAATTTGTTTCCATCAATTTATGGTCATAAAGGCATTCATATCAATTTTAGGTTTCTGCGCATTACTGGCCTGCAACTCCGAGAAAAAATACAAAACAATGAGCTCATCATTGATCAATGCCCGTAACAGTGAAAAGACTGATACGGCTACATTCGCCACAGGATGCTTTTGGTGCACCGAGGCGATCTTCGATGAGCTGAACGGGGTATTGAGGGTTACTTCGGGCTACTCTGGTGGCGAGGTGCCTAATCCCACTTATAAGCAGGTGTGTACCGGTGAAACGGGTCATGCGGAATGCGTTCAGGTAGTATATGAGCCCGAAAAGATCTCCTATGACGAATTGCTGGAAGTGTTTTTTGAGGTTCACGATCCCACAAGCCTAAACAGGCAGGGTGCCGACGTGGGCACGCAATATCGCAGTGCCATCTTCTATCACAATGCCGAACAAAAGCAAAAGGCCGAATATTATAAGAACGAGCTGAATAAGGAAGGTGCGTACAATAAACCGATTGTTACGGAGATCGTCCCTTTTACAAAGTTTTACCCCGCAGAGGACTACCACCAGCAATATTACGAGAACAACAAGAACACGAATCCTTATTGTGCCGTTGTGATAAGACCCAAGCTCGAAAAATTTGAAAAGGTCTTTGGCAAAAAGCTCAAGTCGAACTAATACCTTTCACGTTGTGAGCCGCAACGCCGCTGCTTTGCCCTCTCTGAAAAGATGAGTATATTGTCCGCAATATATCTTCTATGAAAGGCTTCTGCTTGTTTCTTTTTTCCCTGCTCTCTATTGCCGGATCCTGCCAGTCAAAATTTTATCCCAGTGTACAGGTGCTGACCTCAGGCACAAAAACTTCGTTGCGTGGACTCAGCGTGGTAAGCGACCAGGTGGTGTGGGTCAGCGGAAGCAATGGCACAATAGGCCGTAGCACCGATGGAGGCAAGAATTGGAAATGGCTGCACGTAAAAGGTTTCGAAAAGACAGATTTCAGGGACATCGAGGCTTTCGACGCCACCACGGCGGTGATCATGGCGGTTAGCGAGCCTGCTTATATTTTAAAGACCGTTGACGGCGGCGACAGCTGGAAAGTGGTATATGAAAACAAGACAAAAGGCATGTTCCTCGATGCAATGGAATTCTGGAATGAACAGGCAGGCATCGTGATCGGCGATCCTTTGAATGAAAGATTTTTTGTGGCAAGAACATTTGATGGTGGCAGTACCTGGATGGAAGTACCGGAAAAGAACCGGCCCTTGGCGGATACCGGAGAAGCCTGTTTCGCCGCCAGTGGCACCAATGTACGGGCACTGGATAACGATGAAGCAGTATTTATTTCAGGCGGTAAGCGTTCGAGTCTTTTTATACGGGATACCAAGGTCACCCTACCCATCATACAGGGTAAGGAAACCACAGGTGCCAACTCTATCGCAGTATGGGATCGCTTTGAAAAGAAAGGCGGCAACAGGCTTGTGATCGTAGGCGGCGATTTTAATGAGGATTCTTCTTCGGAACGCAACTGTTTTTTCAGCACGGATCGCGGTAAGACCTGGAGGGCGCCCACTACACCGCCGCATGGGTATCGAAGCTGCGTGGAATACCTCAATAAAAAGATCCTCGTTTCCTGTGGACTGAACGGCGTTGATTATTCAATGGATAATGCCGACAACTGGAAGCTCATTTCGAGAGAGGGCTTTCATGTTTGCCGCATAGCTAAAATGGGAAAGACCATTTACCTCGCAGGCAGCAACGGCAAAGTAGGAAAGCTGATATACCCCGTGAAATAAATTGATAAGGGAGTAGACTTAAAGAAAAGGCCTTGCGTCAAGCTGCTAAGGTTCGCAGGGCGTATTCTGTTTCCCGCTCTCACTCACTGCAATGCACTCAACAATTCCCTTACCGATAATCTCCTTTTATAATCCTCATTGAAATAGCGGAAGGTGATCGAACCTTCGTTATTGACGACATACACGGCGGGTACGGGCAGCCAGGCCTCTTTCGATTGATTATTATTCTTTAAAAGGTCAATGCCTGCGGTCTTATAGCGGTCGGTTGTGCGCTGATCAACCCGGAATGCCACTTTATAATTGTTGGCGATCTTCATATCCTTATCATAAAGAATAGGGAACGTAGCGCCCGTCTTTGCGATCGTTGAATCGATACCCTCCTGCCCTTCCGGCGTAATGGCCACAACCTGCGCACCTTTCGCTGTAATAAGGTTGAGCGAATCCTGAAAGCGTTTCAATTCCCTGTTGCAGAAAGGACACCAATTGCCCCGATAAAAAAGCACGACGACATTGCCTTTCTTGCGCAGTTCTTTCAGACTTACATCATTGCCATTCTGATCCTTCGCCTTGAAATCATAAGCCTTTGAATTGATGAACAAGCCTTCCGGCTTTTCCTGCGAAAATGCAGCCAGCACAAAAAACGAGGCAAACAGGGAGAAAATGATTTTTTTCATAAGATGCTTATTGCTTAAAATTAATCATGGAGAAGGGCATAACCTAGCAGACGTATGGTATTAACAGTTTGTTGCATGAAAAGATCACGTAGCCCAATTATTTTTTGAACATAAAATAAACCGCTCCCAACAGAAAAAGAAAACTGATCAAATATTTTATCTG
>DATMHB010000003.1:0-3303 GCA_035555175.1 Flavisolibacter sp.
CCCATGCCCTCCTCTCAAAATCTATCAGCTCTTCACTGTTATAAGAATTGTCCAATGACAGCATCGGCACGAGATGAGGAACAGTGGGAAAATCTTTTGTCAATCCCCTGGCCACCCGTTGCGTAGGGGAGTCGGCTGTTACCAGGTCCGGATTTTCTTTCTCGAGCGCTTCTAGTTGTTTATACAGGCTGTCATATTCAAAATCTGAGATCAACGGGTCGCTTTGAATATAATAGCGGTATTCATGAAACCGCAACACTTCTCTGAGTTCAGACAGATCCTTTGTAGTGATATTATCCTTTTTGATCTTGCTGAGCAAGTCCGCCGTCTTTTGCTGCGTTGCCCTGGTCCGGTCCATTGCCATGGTGTAAAAATAGTTTCAAATTTTTTCTATCCTAATGTGTGCTAAGTACATATTATAATGTTATCTTAGTCAGAAGAATTACTTGCTATGAAGAGATTGCTGCTAGTGTGGATAGTTGCGTTATGCAACCTGGGTTCTTATGCCCAGCTACTTACCTGGACTCCTGCTTTCCCAACAGAAACAGATAATATCACGATTTCAGTGGATGCCACCAAAGGTAACCAGGGTTTGGCAGGATATACAGGAAATGTTTATGTACATATCGGTGCCATAACCAATTTAAGTTCCGGTGCCACCAACTGGCTGCATGTTCCCTTCACCTGGGGTTCAACCGAAGCCGCGGCCCTTGCCACGCCGGATGGTCCCAACAAATGGAAATTCACGATCAACAACCCTCGCAGTTTTTTTAATCTCGCTGCGGGCGAACAACTAAAAGCCATTGCGATCTTATTCAGGGCGGGCAATTGTTCCGATTGCGCGGCACAAAGAAATTTGAACGGAAGCGACATGTACGTTCCCATTTATGATGCCAGTCTGCATGTAAGGTTTACTGAGCCACCGCTTCAGCCCTTGTATCAGCCTGTTCCTGAACCGATCAATAAAACCATTGGAAGCACGATCGCCGTGACGGCCGTATCCAGTCAGCCTTCAAACCTGAAGCTTTATTTGAATGGTACCCTTATTCAAACCGCCACGGGCGCTACCAGCATCACGGCAAACCCTGTGCTGGCGGCAAGTGGTAACCAGGTGCTGCTGGTGGAGGCGGATAATGGAACGGTTGTACAAAAGGATAGCGTTTTGTTTTTTGTTTCTCCTCCCGCCAATATAGCGGCGCTGCCTGCGGGAACAAGACCCGGCATTAATTACGAGTCTGATCTTACGGCCGCGACACTGGTATTGTATGCCCCTCAAAAAACCAGGGTTACCTTGATCGGAGAATTCACAGGAAGTAACTGGACCGAGCAGTCGCAATTTGCCATGAACAATACGCCCGATGGCAAATACTGGTGGTTGCGTCTGACAGGGCTTACACCGGGAAAGGAATATGCTTATCAATACCTGGTTGACGGAACGCTCAAGATCGCGGATCCATATGCAGAAAAAATTCTCGATCCTTATCCGGGAGAAAACAACCAGAGCAATGATCAGAATATTTCTTCCTCAACCTATCCGGGCCTAAGGGCTTATCCCGCAGGACAAACCGGCATCGTAAGTATTTTGCAAACAGCCGAGCCGGCATATAACTGGTCGGTCAATAATTTCACGAGGCCCGATAAAAGAGGACTTGTCATCTATGAATTGCTGCCCAGGGATTTTGTAGCAGCACACGATTGGAAAACGATCAGGGATAGTCTGCATTATTTGAAAAATCTGGGCATCAACGCCATCGAGCTGCTTCCTTTCAACGAGTTTGAGGGCAACAACAGCTGGGGGTACAATCCGGATTTTTATTTCGCTCCCGATAAATATTACGGTCCTAAGAATTCACTCAAGGAATTCATCGACTCCTGTCATAAAAATGGAATAGCAGTGATCATGGACATAGCGCTGAATCATTCATTCGGTTTATCGCCGTTGGTGCAATTATATTGGGATGCGGCGAACAGCCGGCCTGCAACGAACAATCCCTGGTTCAACCCCGTTCCAAAGCATCCATTCAATGTGGGCTTTGATATGAATCACGAAAGTGCGGATACCAAATATCTTTTCGGAAGGGTGGTTGAGCACTGGTTGCAGCAATATCGGCTCGATGGTTTCCGCTTCGACCTCTCAAAAGGGTTTACGCAGGTAGCCAGTTGTGACGCCAACGGCGGCAATTGCAATGTAAACGCATGGAGTAATTATGATGCATCGAGAGTAGCCATATGGAAAGGATATTACGATTCGGTGCAGAACAAATCTTCAAATGCTTACGTGATACTTGAACACCTGTCGGTGAATTCAGAAGAAAAGGAGCTTGCCGAGTATGGCATGTTGCCCTGGGGCAATATGAGTGGCAATTACCAGGAGGCGTCCATGGGATACCTGGGTAACTCCGACCTTAGCTATGGAATTTATAGTGCTCCTTCACGTGGATGGACAAAGCCCCACCTCGTAACGTATATGGAAAGCCATGACGAAGAAAGGATCACTTATAAGAATCTTGCATTCGGAAATGCTTCCGGTGGTTATAATGTAAAAGATACCGCCACGGCGTTGAAGCGCATGGAACTCAGTGCTGCATTTTTACTTACCATTCCAGGGCCGAAAATGATCTGGCAATTCGGAGAGCTCGGATACAGCTATTCCATTACCTCCTGTCATCCTGGAAACGTAGTACCGCAGCCATATCCAAAGGATTCGTGCCGCCTGTCAGCCAAACCTGCAGGGTGGGATTTCCTGAAAGATGCAAGGAGAAAACATGTGTATGATGTGTACAGCAGTCTTATTCATCTGCGCTCGCATCCCTGGTATAGGGACGCGTTTCTTGCGGGCTCGGTAAATCAGAATGTCGGCAGTGGTATTGCCGTGAAATGGATATCGGTCACTACCGATTCTTCCAAGCTCCTGGTGATTGGAAATTTTGATGTCACGCCGCAATCGGCGAGCGTTACTTTCCCTGCTGCCGGCACCTGGTTCGATTACCTGAACAACACCACCTTCGATGCCACGGGGTCGCCGCAGAATTTTACACTTCAACCTGGCGAATACAGAGTTTATGTAAACAGGAACGTAAACGCACTTGCAGTGACAGCCACTACTGCAGCGCCATGGAATGGTTTGTCGTTGGAAGCAAGGTCTTATCCTAACCCGGCGCGATCGAATTTTATTCTTGACCTGCAGTTGCCTTCCTCCGGCCCGGTGCATGTTGATCTTTATAATGCGCTTGGGCAATTCCAGCACACAGTTTATCAGGGCTTACTGGTACGTGGGCGGCAGAAATTGGTTTTGAAAGCACC
>DATMHB010000004.1:0-3003 GCA_035555175.1 Flavisolibacter sp.
AAAGAAGCCATTTTTAATGTGATCGTGGACCCGACGAATGGTGATTTCCTCAACGTGCGCGGCGAAGCGGTGTTGTCAACAGGCATCGACCCAAGCGGAAAAATCACCATGGTAGGTAATTACACCCTAGAAGAAGGTTCCTATCAGATCTCCTTTAATTTCCTCCAACGAAAATTTGATATTCAGAAAGGAAGTACCATTACCTGGACAGGTGAGCCCACATCCGCACAGCTCAACGTGACAGCAGTGTACATTGCCAACACCGCGCCGCTCGACCTGGTAGCAGACCAGATCTCGGCGCCTACTCCGGCCATACGCAACACTTACTTGCAGAAGCTCCCATTTGAAGTGCACCTCTCCCTCACCGGTGAATTGTTGAAACCTGTGATTTCATTCGATATCATGTTGCCTTCCGATAAGAACTATGGCGTCTCCAACGATATCGTGACGGCGGTGCAGTCAAGGCTTGACCAGATGAGAGAGGATGAAGGAGAAGTGAACAAGCAGGTTTTCGCATTGCTGCTGCTTGGAAGATTTGTAGGCGAGAATCCGTTCCAGTCCAGCGGCGGAGGTTTCAGTGCCGGTACATATGCAAGGCAGAGCGTGAGCAAACTGTTGTCTGAGCAGCTCAATTCGCTCGCATCCGGATTGATCAATGGGGTTGACCTGAACTTTGATGTTGCGTCTTCGGAAGACTACACCACAGGAGAGCGGCGTAACAGGACCGATCTCAATGTTGGCCTGAGCAAGCGGCTGCTGAATGACCGGTTGAAAATTACGGTTGGCAGCAACTTCCAGCTTGAGGGTCCGCAAAATAGCAACCAGCGTAGCAATAACATAGCAGGCAATATTGCCGCCGATTATCAGATCAGCAGGGATGGACGCTATATGCTTCGCTTCTATAGGAAGAACGAGTACGAAGGAATCGTAGACGGATATATCATAGAGACCGGTCTTGGTTTTATCCTGTCTGTTGATTATAACCGGTTCGGACAAATACTGCATAGAAGAAAACAACACGTCACGAATTCTGATTCCACTCAAAACACAACGGCCAAATGAAGACCTTTGCGTATTTTTCTGTCTTTCTGATTTCGGTTTCTCTCCTGTCAACGGGATGCAACAACACAAGACACCTGCCTGCCAATGAAAAATTATATACGGGTGCGCGCATCAATATTAAGGGCGCCTCAAGCACAAGACAAAAGAAGGCACTGATAGAAGACCTTGAAGGCCTTTCCAGACCAAAGCCGAATAGTCGCTTCCTTGGCATGCCTATCAAACTTTCGATCTACAATCTCTTCAGAAATAAAAAACCGAATTCTTTCTGGGGCAAGCTGCGCGATAAGTTCGGTGAACCGCCCGTGCTTCTGAGCCAGGTAGACCTCGTGCACAATGCGAAGGTGATGCAGAACCACCTCGAGAACAAGGGTTATTTCCATGCTCTTGCTACCGGGGATACTATAGTTCGCCGAAGAAAAGGCAGTGCAAAATATACCATTGAAGCCCGCAACCAGTATACCATCAACAGTGTGCACTTCCCATCCGACAGCAGTGCCCTCTCGCTGGCGATCAATGAATCGGTGCGCAATAGCCTGCTCAAGGTTGGTGAACCATTTGATCTGGATGTGATCCGTGGTGAGCGCACCAGGATTGATGCGACGTTAAAAGAAAAAGGCTTTTATTTTTTTAGTCCTGACTATTTGCTCGTAAAAACAGACAGTACGATCGGCAACAGCAAGGTGGACCTTTTTGTAGTTGTGAAACCGGAGACGCCCAAGACCGCCATGCAGATCTATCGCATCAATGACGTTTTCATTTATAGTGGTTATAGCCTGAACACCGCCAACTTTGATACGCTTAAGGCCCATGCCATCAATTATAAAGGTTATAATATTATCGACCGCAGGCAACGCTTCAAGCCTTATATTTTCGAGGAGACCATGCAGTTCGAACCCGGCGAAGTGTACAACCGCACGGAACACAATCGTACCCTTGCGCGTTTGATCAACCTTAATCAATTCAAATTTGTAAAGAACAGATTTGAAGTGGCCGCGGTGGATTCGCCGAAACTTGACGTATATTTTTATCTTACGCCACTTCCCGGTAAAACGCTGAGAGCCGAGGCCACCACCATTTCACGGTCGAACAATTTGAATGGTACCCAGTTCAATGTAAGTCTTCTCAATCGCAACATATTTCACAGTGCTGCGCAATTCAATATTCAGGCATACGTTGGATCCGACGTGCAGTTCAGCGGGGCCTACGCAGGGTACAATACCTACAGAACGGGCGCTGAAGCCAACTTTGTAATTCCAAGATTTGTGGTTCCTTTTATGAACCTCCGAAAGAGAGGGCCTTATGCACCGCGCACAACCTTGCGGCTGGGTTATGATGTCCTGAACCGGAAACAACTGTTTACATTGAATTCTTACCGTTTCGAATATGGCTATACCTGGAAGGAATCAATCGCCAAATCTCACGAGCTGTTCCCCATCTCCATCAGTTATGTACAACCAATGAGCATTACGCAGGAGTTCAACGAAAAGTTCCGTTACGATTATCCCGGAGTGGAAAGAACGATCGAGCCCCAGTTTATCCTCGGCAGCCGGTATGAATTCCTTTACAACCAGCTGGCAAATTCATTGCAACCTATCAATGCCTACTATTTCAATGGGATCGCAGACTTGTCGGGCAACATAGCAGGCCTCATCACAGGTGCGAACGCAAAGAACAATGATACCGTAAAGATCTATAATGCAGCCTTTGCTCAGTATGTAAAGCTGGAGACCGATTTCCGCTATTACCGAAAGATTGGTTTGAAATCTACATGGGCCAACCGCATCGACATCGGTTTCGGCTATCCTTACGGCAATTCAATTGAAATTCCCTACATCAAACAATTCTTTGTCGGCGGCAATAATAGTTTGCGCGGCTTCCGAAGCCGTTCGGTAGGACCAGGCACGTATACACCTATACCCAATGGCACTACAAACGCCATTG
>DATMHB010000005.1:0-3801 GCA_035555175.1 Flavisolibacter sp.
GCAATACATTTTAGTCAGGATAACCATTGTTAATGCACAAAGCGATCTGCTTCGATGCGTCGATTTTATTGCCGTGAAATGTGAATATCTTTTTTACTAAATTCTTTGGGGGGAGGTGAAAGGGTTGTATATTTGTCATGGATTGACTAGGTTCCCCCCAGCAAATGGAATATTTAAAATCACCACTAGGTGAATATCTGAGAGAATTAAGAAAACAAAAAGATCAAACGCTCCATCAGGTATCGATGGGCAGCGACATTGACTTGCCCATGCTAAGTAAAATAGAAAGGGGCACGCGGTTGCCGACCGCTGATCAATTGAGGAAGCTATCGAAATATTATAAAATATCAGAGGACTATTTAAAGGTAAAGTATACAGCCGAGAAGATATTGAAGGATTATGGCGTAAACGAAACCACTTATGAGGCCATCCAGCTTGTGAACGAGGAACTGGCCACCTACGGCATAAAAGCAAAGAAGAAAAAATCGTGATACCGGATAAGCACAGATCTCAGAATAATAATGGGTTCCGGTAGTTAAGGCGAAGTATTTATAAGTTAGTTATCGCTTCTACACATCAAAGCTCTACAGCAATTGTTAAGCACCTTGGCTTGCAAAAATCATCAATCTGTAGAGTGCAATTTAAGCACGACAATTTTAAACATGCGCGAAGGTCACCATGGGCCATGGTCCGCACCGAAGAAACTTTGTTCTTCGCCTTTTACATCAACGTGTTGAACGGTGATGAAGCCGACCGGCTCAAAGCCTGTGCAGTTGATTCCAGGCTGTGATGGGAAAGTCCAATGAAATGCCTAATGGGAAAACCCCGACGCATGCACTCCATTGCTATGCCTGGAACGGCTATGCGCGAAATCGTGTATTGAAGAATATTTTGATAGAGCTCGAAAGATTATTCAACAACCAAAATAGCAGATATGTTTCATTCATCTACCGAGGCAGTATCCGGGAAGAAGGGTTTGGACCAGATGATCAGCAACATTGTGCAAACCGTGCAGCCGGAAAAAATATTTTGCAGGAACGATTTCTTTTTAATTGTTATTTCCGGCAGATCGCAAAAGCCGCTTTCAGAATACAAAACTGTCATTGATGCCACCGGCATGCATTCGCTTTTCCACTATGCTGTATGCACTGCCGACGTTCTTGCACAGCATCTTATCAACGGGGATCTGTTCTACTCAACCCTCTGCATTCCGTGCAACCTGGTCTATGATTGCGGAGCCCGCATCCTGCCGCTGCCAATGATGCACCGCGCCCGCCATATTCAGGAAAAGGCCAGTCACGATTTTATGGCCGGATTCAACCGGGCCCTCGCATTTTTGAATGGCGCCGCATTTCACCAGGCAAATGAAGAACATGCCATGGCAGCGTTTATGTTGCACCAGGCGGCAGAACAATGCATGAGAGCAATGCTTTTGTCCGTTCTCGGCCAGGATGTAAAGACCCATACTCTCGCCGACCTGAAGCAGGTCTTAAAAAAATACGGCCTGGCCGTGAATGCACTTTCATGTGCCCCGACAGAAAGAGAACAGTACCTGTTCGACCGCCTTGAGAAAGCCTACGTGTGCGCACGCTATACCGACTGTTTCGAGATCACGCAGGATGATATTTTTCAATTGCACCCGAAAATAAAATCGTTGCTCCAAGAACTAAAGTATTCATTTGAATCCTTGCTCAACCAGTTCATGCTCTCCGAAGCGCATGATTCACGTCCCATAAACCTGGCATCATGAAAAACACAAAGACAACTAGCGCTAAAAATAAATCAAAGAGTACAGTCGCAAAGAACGCCGGAACTAATGCCCCGCGTCAGCCGAAGCCACGTATGCCATGGCAAACGGGCGACTATCAGCGCCATGCGAACTTCCGCTTTATACTTCCCTATCAGTTTTTGTTGCTGTGCAGGATTATGAACATAACGCCAGACCAGCTGCTCACCGATTTTATGGACGACCTCTCCTGCGGCAGTTGGAAACGCCAGGGAAGGGAAAGGGCTAAGGAAAAATTAATCGAATATTTTATCGAACACGGATATGGCCGGCAGCACTATACAGAAGAAGATATCCGCGCGATGTTCCGCGAATTGGATGCCATTGGCTTGCTGTGGCCGCACCATGCAGACGAGGAACTGACCGAGCTGCACGCCAAGTGGCGGGATAAATACCACGCCTATTGGTTTCAAAAATGGTTCAGGAAAGGCAAGGAGCAGTAAGAAGGCAAAGCCAGTGCTTCCGTGGCCGGGAAAACGCCGGGTAGTCCGCCCGCTGATCTGCAAACAATGCCACCGCTTCCGGATCCGCTGTTCCTCTTCATATGTTTATATGATTGCCTCCGCCTATATTTTTCTGATATTTGGTCCACCCCATACCTTTAAACCTGGCCTGCCCTCTGATCCTCATTTCGTCATCCTGTAGATCTTACAACATGAAACCGGTCCTTCTGCTCTCCGCTTTTCTTCTGTTGAACAAATCAATTTTTTCTCAAGCCTGCAGCCGCTGCTTTATAAAACCAAAAGTTGTAGCCTTCGACCTTGATATGCAACTGCCCAAGCCTACGGATAAAAAAACAGCAGAGCAGTGGGCTAACCTTTATTCACTTGGAGAATTGTCCAGAGAGTTTTTAAAAAATGCAAACCGCGGTTGTCTCCGGCTCGTACCACCTGCCACTATCAGTACTACGCAAACCACAGCGCCCGCGCCTGGTGCGCAACAGGCTTTTTGCCACAAAGCAGATTACCTGATCGCCGGCGATGTGCATCCTTCGGGTGATGGATATGTGCTCCATCTTGAACTGCAGACTTCCTGCAGCCGCCAGGCTTTGGCCAAGGCCGACCAATCATTCCACTCGTCCGACGACACGGCCTACCTGAGAAGCATAGCCGAAAAAGCAGCTATGCAGTTGGGACCCCTCAGTGAAAAGATCAACCAGTTCGCCGTAAACCAGCGCAAGGCAGACAAAGAGGTGGCGATCAGCAATGGTGGCGGCACCATATCCGTCGAACCAAAAAAGGATAACCTTTTACCGGGTGAGGAAACGGAAGTTCAGATAGCACTGAATGATTGTGATGGAGCGCCGCTCGCAGGACGGAAAATAAGTTTCGTGGCGGAAGCGGTAGACGGCGGCAATATTGAAGGGACGACGGGCGGCACCGTAACACCGTCGCAGGTGATCACCGATGCTTCGGGAAAGGCCACAGTAAAATTCAAAATGGGCAAAGACAAGTCAGCCGTGATAAGACCCCACACGGTGTATAAGAAACCTTCGGGAGACAGGGCAGTAATGCGTGGAGGACGCAAGCTACCCAGGGAATTAGCTTATGTTACTATCAGCCTTTTGTATTCGAGAGAAGAAGAGACGACGGGCGATATTTCTGCTTTTATGCCGTTGCTGAAGGGACAAAAAAAGAGGACCACCATACAACAGGATTATTGGATGAACTTCGATCACATCTCCAAAGATGCCCACACAGGGTACCTGATCCTTTCTGTACCGGAAGAAGGCCAGGACCGCAACAACGTGGTGGATGAAGGAGGCACCTATTCCTATATCGACGATGATCCTGAAGTTACGCTTGATACACGCGGCGGCGCGATAGAAGTACAGGAACAGATCAGTCAACATAACGTTGTGAAGGAAGAAAGGGAGGTGGGGCCCAACCCCAAACGCGGTGCGTCCGTAGTATTTTTTCTGGGCAATGATAAAGAACCGATGCACTTTGACCTCGCCCTGAATTTTGAAAATGAAGAAGATCTGGCTACAGGTAGCTCGCTTACGGGCGCGGCTT
>DATMHB010000006.1:0-2773 GCA_035555175.1 Flavisolibacter sp.
TATAAAGACGTGTTCAGCCGGCTGAAAGCACCTATGGGCGTTTATTCAATCCTTGGCAATCACGACTATGGCGATTACTACTGGGGCCATAACCCACAGGGTGCCGAAGCCTTAGAAAAAAGCAGGAACCTCGAGGCGCTGAAGCAACTCCAGGCCGCTATGGGATGGCGGCTGTTGATGGACGAGCATGTGGTGCTTGAAAAGGATGCGCAGCAGATCGCTCTCATCGGCATTCAAAACTGGAGCGCACTCAAAAGATTTCCTAAATACGGTAACCTACAAAAGGCCTATTCAGGCGCGGAGCACCTGCCCTTCAAAATATTGATGAGCCACGATCCTACCCATTGGGATGCAGAGGTGAGGCCCAAATATCCTGACATAGATCTGATGCTGGCCGGCCACACGCATGGAATGCAGTTCGGCGTCGAGATCCCCGGATTCAAATGGAGCCCTGTGGAGTACGTATATAAACAGTGGATGGGTCTCTATGAAGAAGGTCCGCAGAAATTGTATGTGAACCGCGGATTCGGATTTATTGGTTACCCGGGACGTGTCGGCATCCTGCCCGAACTTACACTAATAGAACTTTCCGGATCATAAATTAGGGGTATCGGTCGTTACAGTTGTAATAAAGCTGGAACAGGGACAGCCGGGAAAGGAGTGTCCCCATGAATCCAGGATTTCCTTATGACCCCAGGAACAATTCTATCGATTCTAACAGGTTTTTTCTCAACCGCTACTGTACACCCACAACATTACGAAGTGCGGCAGCGTATTCGACCCTCGTCGGCACATCACTGCCGTCCGTTCATTGAACCCGGAAGTTCGTTCGGTTGGCGCCGTCCGGACAAACATTTTTCTCTTTTCCAACTTTTAGCGGGCCGCCATTATTCCAATTGCCGCCAGGGGTTCACTCCTTTTTTAAGATCATCAGGCAGCATTCATTATACGTGTTCGCCCGGTTATTTTTCAATACCGGATTTTACGGCCACTTCAAATGGCACAGTGAACGATGGAAAAAAATTGAATGCGTATCAAGATCGCATGTACCCTTGTTCCGGTCATGCGGAACAGAAGATGTTGATCTTCGATTTTGCCGGCAGTCAATTTTTTTTCGGCGCCGGATCCTGTCTTTATAAATCACCAATAAAACGCAAAGCCATGGATAATTATTTTCAAAAAAATTTCGGTTGAACGCGTACAGGTGCTCATCGCGCTTTTTCAACTGCCACTGGGAAATCCGGGTTCAAGAGAAGTACCAGTACCTTTGCAACGATGCCTGGGCGGGTGGGTTTTTTTTCGATCCGGTACAGTTTATCAGCTCGATGCAATGGATTTCCGGGCGTTCTTTCTCTGTTCATCTGAAAACCGAATATGCGAAAGAAATTTTTTTCCTTCAGCCACAATTGAATTGTGATTATTATTTTCTATCAAATGAGAAAAACCTGTAACCACCTTCATAATGAATGCGGGTGTTATATTTTAGTTGTTTGATCTTTATTTAACAACTTTCAATTTGTTGCGGCATTAATCTTGACATTGATTCTTACACAATAAACTTCAGTTTATGAAAACAAAATTCTCTGTACTTATCATCTGTGTTTTTCTTGCACAGGCATCCATGGCCCAATTCCGTTTAGGTATTAAAGGAGGCGCAAATATCACCAAGGTCGAAGGCGTATCATTCAGGGATGAATTCCGTTATGGATATCATCTGGGTGGTTTTGCAGAAATTGGACTTGGAAAAAAATTTAGCCTGCAACCTGAAGTTCTTTTTAATCAGTACCAGACAAGAGCTGACAGTAGTTTCCGCAGCGTTTACGAGAACGCCGTAAATTTTTCACAGTACAGGGATGTGAAACTGAATTATCTAAGCATTCCGGTCATGCTCAACTATAAAGTGGGCAGCTTGCTGACGTTGCAGGCCGGGCCTCAGTTCGGGATACTGATGGACCAATCAAAGAACCTGCTGCAAAATGGAAGGGATGCGTTCAAGAACGGTGATTTTTCAATGGCGGGAGGAGCGGTGATCAACATTGCCAAGATCCGGCTCACCGGCCGCTATTTTGCAGGCCTCAATAATATCAGTGATATCAGCGACAAGAATAAATGGAGGAACCAGGGATTCCAGCTTTCCCTCGGATTTGCTCTCTAGACTGAAGTCCGAATAATGATCCGTTATCTCTTCCGGGGGTAACGGATTTTTTTATTGCTGACCTTCGGTGTTGACTGCCGGGGTTCGAATGCCGATAGTGACGTAGATTTGCAATTTTGCAGAGTCTCTCTTAATCAAAATAGAAACGAGTGAATTTAAAGCTGAAGCCTGAGGGAGAAATGGACTTCATACCCATCATCCCGCTCAATGAAAGCGATGCTGAATCGAACGAAAAGATTGATATTCCTTCCGATATACCGCTATTGCCGCTCCGCAATACCGTACTGTTCCCCGGCGTGGTCCTTCCCATTACCGTAGGCCGCGACAAAAGCATTAAGGCCGTGCATGAAGCCTTTAAGCTCAATAAGATCATTGGTGTTGTTGCCCAAAAGGACAGTACCGTTGAAGATCCGCTTGCAAAAGATCTGGAGCACATCGGTACTGTGGCCAAGATCGTTAAGCAGATAAAAATGCCGGATGGCGGAACTACCATTATCATCCAGGGCAAGAGCCGGTTTTCCATTCGGCGGGTGATCACCGAGGAACCCTATTTCAAGGCACAGATCGAAGTAGTGGCCGAAGAAGACGCGCCGACCGATCCTGACTTCGAGGCCTATG
>DATMHB010000007.1:0-6074 GCA_035555175.1 Flavisolibacter sp.
AGGCGATGATCACGGGCATCAGCAACCCAACCGAAAAAGTGAACCTGCTGAATACCATGACGCGTAAGTTCCCTCAATCCAGTCTTGTTGGCGATGCAAACATGGAAATTGCCAACACTTT
Organism: Flavisolibacter sp.; assembly: GCA_035555175.1. GTDB lineage: Bacteria > Bacteroidota > Bacteroidia > Chitinophagales > Chitinophagaceae > Flavisolibacter. Next base: position 122 of record DATMHB010000007.1, read on the forward strand.
TCTTGGAAGCGACAGGTTCAGGGAAGCCATTCCTTATCTCAATAATATTATCAATGCTTCAGGCAACAGCAGTCTCAAGCCACAGGCCTATCTGAAACTGGGTGTTGCCTATTACAATCTGAAAAATAATGATGGTGCCATCACTCAGTACAGGCAGTTGCTGGCAACATATCCCAATTCGGAAGAGGCGGAAAGTGCGCTCGACAACCTGAAAACAATTTATATAGAGCAGGGCCGGCCCAATGAATATGCAGATGCTGCGCGCCAGGCCGGCAGACCGATCTCGGTTGACACCGAAGATTCTCTCACGTATACCGCTGCCCAGTTGCAATATGAGAACGGTAATATGAATGGCGCCCTTGCTGCCTTTAATACCTATCTGCAGCGCTTTTCAAATGGGGCACATGCAACAGATGCACACTATTACCGAGCAGAGATTTACAACAGCCGCAAGGACTGGCCCAATGCCATGAGCAGTTATACAGTGGTCGCAGAAAGAGCGCCGAACAATTTCGCCGAGCGTGCAGTACTGCAGGCCGCAAGGATCAATTTTTTCGAATTGAAGAACTATGCGGAGGCTGAAAAATATTACGCGCAACTGAAGCAGATCACCGCCTCTCAGGAAAACAGACTGGAAGCCATGCGCGGGTTATTGCGCAGCCAGTATCAGTTGCAGAAATGGAGCGATGCAGTTGCTAATGCCAAAGACCTGATAGCCCAAAAGGGCAGTAGTGGCGACGACAAGGCGCTCGCAAATATGGCTATTGGTAAATCGGCACAGGTAGGTGGTCAATACGATGTAGCGATCAATTCTTTCAAACAGGTAGTGGCAGTTAACAAGGCGGCGCTTGCAGCAGAAGCGCGGTATGAGATCGCCAATACCTGGTTCCTTACCGATCACTTACCGGACGCTGAAAAGGCCGCATTTGAGGTGATCAATAAATCGGGATCGTATGACTGGTGGGTCACAAAAGCATATCTACTGCTGGGCGATGTATACTTCAAACAAAAAGATTATTTCAATGCTAAGGCTACCTTTCAGAGCGTGGTCGATAATAGTCTCAATGCCGAATTAAAATCGGAAGCACAGACAAAGCTTGCCAGGGTAACAGAAGAGGAAGGCAAAGGCAGTAAATTAAGCGGACAATGATCAAAGCCGAATTAAACTATCAACTTATTCAAGAATGATGAAATTTCCCATCCTATTATCAGGTTTGATGCTTACCGGCATCGCCCTTTCGGCGCAGGAAAACCCAGGTAAGAAACAGGTGAATATTACTTCCACCTTTAAGCCTTCACTAAAAGAGGCGGCAAAGATCAATTTCAATGCCACTCCACCCGTTGCCGATACATCGCGGCCAAATTTGCAATACACGATACCGAACCAGAATCTCTCGTTTGTTTTTCAGCCGGGCTCACTTAAGCCGCTTGCCTTGCAGGTGGACAGTGGAGGCAAATGGTCGAATGAAAGTTTTTTGAAGATCGGTTATGGCAATTTGAATTCGCCTTATGCCCTTGCAGGATTATCGTTCGGTGACGGAAAGAATGCAGGCATCAACGCCTATGTGAAGCACAATGCCTCGAAGGGAAAATTGCCGCTGCAGCAATACAGCAATAGCTCGATCGACCTGAACGCGTTTTTGAAATCATCGAAGAACCTTGCATGGGATGCAAGGTTTGGGGGCTATCAGGAAAAATATAAAAAGTACGGAGGCCGCTACCGGCCCGGCGGAGAGGACGAGGATTCTGTGAATGTTCAATACCAGACCTGGAGGGCTAGGTTGGGATTTCACAATATTAACCTCACCGAGTTTGGTCTCTCTTATGCGCCGGAACTGAAGGTGGATGTATTCAACGGTCTTCTCGGAAATACTGAAAGCAACACTTATCTCAACCTTCCACTTGAAAAAAAGATTGGTAAATCGTTCGCGATCGACCTGGCTCTAACGGCCAATATGTCGAGGTATAAGCCCGGATCAAAAAAAGCCATTGCGAATAATTATTTTCTTTTTTCGCCCTCAATCATTTTGAAAAAGCAGGCAGTATTATTCCAGGTGGGCATCCGTCCGTCTTGGGACAACAATGAATTCAAGCTTTTGCCCAACATCCTGGCTGAATTCAATACCAACGACAAAAGGATCGCCGTACAGTTTGGCTGGACAGCGAATCTGAGGAATTCAGGTTACCAGTACCAAGCAGAGATGAACCCTTGGATATGGGCCCCTGCTACCGTGTACAACACAAGGATCGAGGAACGTTATGTCGGCATCAAAGGTACCCTCGGTGACCATTTCTCATACAGCGCCAAAGCATCGTATAATATCGTCAACAATCAGCCCCTCTTCGTTAACGATACCGTGACAGGAAGATCCTTCCTCATCATCAGGGAATCGGAAATGAAGGTCGGCGGAATCGGCGGCGAGATCGGTTACAATATCGGCGAGAAATTTTCTGTGGTGTCGAATCTGTCCTGGAGGGAGTTCCAGCTGAAGGATAATGTGAAATCATGGGGCATGTTGCCGCTGGAATGGAAGACCGACCTCCGCCTGCAGATCATGAAGGATCTTTACCTGAACAGCACGCTGTATGCGTTTGACGGCCCCTGGTCGCTTTCCAGGTCGGGCCGGACCAATCTGCCTGCAGCTATGGACCTTAGTGCCGGGCTTGAATTCAAGATCGTCAAAAATGTGAAATTGTGGGCGCAATTCAATAATATCCTAAACAAAGAATACCAGCGCTGGAACCAATATCCGGTTTATGGTTTTAATTTCCTGGGCGGAATCGTATTTTCGTTCGCTCAAAAGAATTAAAGTGATCCCGATACTCACTAAGTATTTGCTCCAGTACAAAAGAGTTTGTATTCCACATATTGGCACATTCGAAATCGTGCAGCAGTCGCCGCAGCTAAGCATCGCTGATAAAATATTCACGCCACCTTTTTTCACCATCAGGTATTTGCATCAGGATGCCGTGCCGGAACACCAATTCAATTTCTTCAGTTGGAGCGACCCCGCACGAAAAGAAATATTGAAAGAAGAGCTCTTTAATTTCGGCGCAGAACTGAAGTCGAAGATCAGGGAGACCCCTTTTCAATGGAATGGCTTCGGCACGCTTCGGTATGCTCCCGACGGAATAGTATTCGAGCCTAATCCGATTGAACTCGACTCATTGCAGCAAGTACCGGCCGAAAAAGTGATCCGTTATAATGCAGAGCACAGCATGCTCGTGGGGGATCAGCAAATGACAAGGCAACAGGTGACCAACGTACTGCACAAAAAGTCTGGGAGGTGGCCTTCTTCCATTGTCATTGCATGGCTCATCGTAGTACTCGCCATGCTTGCCATCGTCATTCTTCTCTACCTCGGCAAATTTCAACCCGCTGCTTCGGGGTTAAGACTGCGCGTTCAATAAAAGAGGTTATCGTATTTTGCGGCCCTTTATGAGCAAAGTGCATTACACCAGCTGTCCTGTATGTGGCAGTTCTGACATCAACCCCCTACTCACGGTTGAAGACCATTCGGTAAGCAGGGAGAGGTTTACGATCTGGCAATGCAGCAATTGTTCGCTACGGTTTACCCAGGACGTACCAGACGAAGACTCGATCGGTCCTTATTACCAATCGCCTGATTACATCTCGCATACGAATACGGACAAGGGACTGGTGAACCGCATTTACCAGAAGGTGCGCAGATTTACGCTCGATCAAAAAGCGGCACTCGTGATTGAACATACCGTGAAAAAAGGAAGGGTCCTTGACCTTGGTGCCGGCACAGGTGCATTTCTTCATGCAATGAAACATCGCTCCTGGGATGCAGAAGGTATAGAACCCGATGAAGGCGCACGGCAGAAGGCCAAACAGTTATTTGGCCTTGAACTTTCAGACACTGAACACCTTCAGGCACTTGAGCCACGGAGCTTTGACGCCATCACGCTTTGGCATGTGCTCGAGCATGTGCACCGGCTGCATCCGTATATGGAAAGGATAAAACTCCTGCTTCGTGATGGTGGAAAGATTTTTATTGCCGTACCCAATTACGAATCGCTCGATGGGTCGATTTATAAACTTTACTGGGCCGCATATGATGTGCCGCGCCATTTGTATCACTTCACACCACGTTCAATGCACCTGTTGGCAAAGGAGCATGGGCTGAACATCGTGGCAAAAAAGCCCATGTGGTTCGACAGTTTTTATATCAGTCTTCTGAGCAGCAAATACAAAAATGGAAAGACAAACTGGTTGGGTGCTGCGTGGAGCGGACTACGCTCCAACCTTACGGCGGCCACGAACAAAGACCGTTGCAGTTCGATCGTTTATATTCTCACGAAAGATCAATGATCGAAGCTGACCTCATAAAGTTCCGGCCAGTATTTACCTGTGATATATATCTTCTTGGTGTCAGGGTTATAAGCAATGCCATTAAGCACATTCGCGTGTGGATCTTTCGCTGCTACCTTGTTCGCAAGATCCGTAAGATCGATCTTGGCAACTACCTGGCCATTGGAAGGATCAATTTTTAGAATGTCGTTATAATTCCACTGGTTCGCCCATACATATCCATTAATATATTCAAGCTCGTTAATGTTGATCACGTTATCTCCATTCTCTGTCACACCCTGGATCCGCAACAGGCGGAAGGTTCCGGGCTCATAAAAATAAAGGTTGCTGCTTCCATCGGAGGCAATGATGTTCTTGCCGTCATTTGTAAGTCCCCAGCCCTCGTAATTAAGGGGTAGATCCTTCACCTTCTTAAGATCTTTTGCGGTATAAACATGAACGGTATGCTCCCTCCACGTCATCTGGTACAGTGTATCGTGCACCACCGTTATACCCTCTCCAAAGAATTTTGGATCGAGTGTCACCTCTTTCTGCACCTTTCCGGTAGCCGGATCGAGCTTTACAAGCTTCGATGAACCGTAATTTCCAGTGCTCTCCAGCAGGCTGCCCTGATAGAATTCAAGGCCTTCGGTAAAATAAGATGTATCGTGTGGCTGGCTGGCAACCACATTATAACTGAGCGCGGGCACGGTATTCGTTGTGGGCGAAGGCGAAGCGGGTGATGAATTGTTGTCGTTGGCGCAACCGATAAAGAAAATAGATAATATGGATAGGCAAATGCGGAAGGACCTTTTCATCGAACAAAAATAAGGGCAAGGTATTAATGGCTTTGTTAACTATTTTTCCCGCCACCTTTGTTTTTTCAAAAACCAAATCTATATTTGAACTCCTTCCATTCTATCCTTATAAAGATCTCCAAAATTTTAGTTTAAACCGTCCCCTAGTTCAATACCTGGAATGTACCTTCCAAATGCTGCTGTTCCAATATTCGGTTAAAAGCACATAGCTGTTCAAGACCTATGCATACCTGCAAACCCTGGAACTATGAGGACGTTATTATTAGGTATCTGCATTTTTATTGGATTCACCGTTAGTGCGCAACGCGCTTGCACCAGTTCTACCTATATAGGACAGCAAAAATCAATAGATCCTTCCTTCTCCGAACGCATCAATGCCATAGAGAATTTTATTCGCCGTCAGGCAACCGTCAATTCCCGCGAGAACACGGAAGCCGTGAATGTAATCAGGATCCCGGTAGTAGTGCATGTGCTATATAAGACCACTGCACAAAACATCAGTGATGAGCAGATCCGCAGCCAGATCGACGCACTGAACCGCGACTTTCGCAGAAAGAATAAAGACAGTATCAATACGCCGGCAAGATTCAGGAATGTTGCGGCCGATGTTCCGATTGAATTCTATCTGGCAACAGCCGATCCAAAAGGCAGGGCCACCAACGGCATTTTGCGCAAGTCAACGAATGTCACTTATTGGTCAATGGACGACAAGATCAAATTCACGGCACAGGGCGGTGACGATGCATGGGATACACGCTATTACCTCAACTTTTGGGTGGGCAATATGGTTGGTGTGCTCGGTTATGCCAGCATTCCTGGT
>DATMHB010000008.1:0-8747 GCA_035555175.1 Flavisolibacter sp.
GAATCGAGATACAAAGGAGTGAAGATGGCGATCTTGTGGCGGGTTGTATCCTGCGCAAATGAGAAGACAAAAGGAAGGAGGACAATAAGTGCGAGCAAAAATCTTTTCATTCTTACGATTTAGAATCTATTCCCATTCGATGGTAGCCGGCGGTTTGCTGCTGATATCATACACTACGCGGTTAATGCCTCTCACCGAATTAATGATATCGTTCGACACGCGGGCAAGAAAATCATACGGAAGGTGCGCCCAGTCGGCCGTCATTCCATCCACGCTGGTTACCGCCCTCAGGGCAATAGTGAATTCATAGGTGCGTTCATCTCCCATTACTCCTACGCTCCGCACCGGCAGTAAGATAGCGCCTGCCTGCCAAACCGTTGCATAAAGCTTATGTTCTTTGAGTGCTTTAACATATATATCATCGGCCGCCTGCAGAAGGTCAACCTTTTCTTCGGTCACTTCGCCAAGTATGCGAATGGCTAGGCCCGGACCAGGGAATGGATGCCGGCTGATCATGTCTTCGGGAATCCCCAGCTCAAGTCCCACCTTTCTTACTTCATCCTTAAAAAGAAAACGAAGGGGTTCGACCAGCTCGAGGTGCATTTTTTTGGGAAGCCCGCCCACATTGTGATGCGATTTTATAGTAACCGAAGGTCCGTGCACCGACACACTTTCAATGACATCTGGGTAAATGGTCCCCTGCCCCAACAGAGAAACACCCTTTATCTTTTTTGCTTCATCCTGGAAGATCTCAATGAATTGTTTTCCGATGGCCTTTCTTTTTTTCTCAGGATCGGTCTTGCCTTTTAATTTTTTATAGAAGTCTTTTTTGGCATCGATGCCTTTTACATTCAGTCCAAGCTTTTTGTAAGTAGCGAGCACTGTTTCGAACTCGTCTTTGCGCAAGACGCCATTGTCTACAAAAATGCCATGTAGCTGATCGCCGATGGCACGGCTGATGAGGGTAGCGGCAACGGTTGAATCCACACCACCGCTGATGGCCATGACTACTTTTCTGTTACCGATCTTTTCCTTCAGCGAGGCAACGGTATCGGTAATAAAATGTGCGGGTGTCCAGTCCTGGCTGCATCCGCAGATATTTACGAGAAAGTTGTGGAGGATCTTCTTTCCTTCGATAGAATGATAGACTTCCGGATGGAACTGCAATCCGTATAAGGGTTTGGTTTGCGACCCGTTCACGTGTTTGAATGCAGCGACCGGGATACTTTCGGTAGTTGCCAGCAATTCGAATTCACCGGGAAGATCGAGGATCGTGTCGGCGTGGCTCATCCACACCTGCGAGGCCGGCAGCAGATTATCGAGCAGCGAATCCTGTTTTTCCAGATGAAGTACCGCGCGTCCATATTCTCTTTTGCTGCTTTTTTCAACCCTGCCTCCGAACTGCTTGGCAGTGAGCTGGGCCCCGTAACACACGCCGAGTACGGGTACTTTCTTAATCAGCGAAGCCACTTCCACTTCGGGTGCGTTCTGATCGTTCACCGAAAAGGGTGAACCGGATAGTATGATCCCCTTGAGTCCGGGCTGGTATTCGATGGGCTTGTTGAAAGGAACGATCTCGCAATAAACATTGGCCTCCCTTACGGCCCGGGCGATCAATTGAGTGTATTGCGAGCCGAAGTCAAGAATAAGAATCTTCTCTGTCATGTGGTGTAAAAGTAATAAACGTGCCGGTAATCGTGCGGAAGTCGAATTCGAAGGTCTAAAGTCAAAAGCTAAGCGTACGAAAGCGGCTGAATACTATTTTAGACAGTCGGCGCCCTTTCTGCCTTTGCCTGGCTTCCTGACAGTCAACAACTTGCGGAATGGACCAGGTTTTCGCTTTTGACTTTTGAATTTGAATTTCGTCGGCACCACAATGAGAAGATTGAAGATTAAAGAACGGGCTGCTCTTTTTAGATAAAAAATCTACCTTGTAACCTCAACTGCCGTAGTGCAGTCATATACCAAACTAATTCAACATGAGATCCTTCGTCTTTGCCCTGCTGGCAAGTTCTTCCTTATTGTCTTCATGCCACTTTTTCGTAGGTGAAAGAGTTTCAGGCAATGGTCATATCGTGTCCCGAGAAAGGGAAACGGGAAATTTTTCCGGGGTGGAAGTCAGCGGCTCTCTGAAAGTGCATGTTCGCCAGGCGTCCGCGGCTTCGGTCAAAATCGAGACCGATGAAAATCTGATGGACCTCGTCGAGGTGTTCACGGAGGGAAACACGCTGGTCATCCGCACAAAGAAGGGCTATAACCTTGATCCTACGGGCGACATCGTCGCCTATGTCGCTGCTCCGGAATTCAAGAGCCTTGATGTTTCCGGTCAGTGTGATATTGTGTCGGACTCTCCGCTATCCGGCAATGCAGAGCTCGCACTGGGTCTGAGCGGCCAGGGCGATATCCAATTGGAAGTGCACTATCCAAAAATCAGTTCACAAATTTCCGGTCAGGGAAACATAAGGCTCAGGGGCGAGGCCAAGGATTTTGATGCACACGTAAGCGGCCAGGGTGATGTAAAGTGCTTTGACCTCATCACCGATAATACGCAGCTCGACCTGTCGGGTGATTCAGATGTTGAGGTAACGGCAAACAAACAACTCGACGTGGAAGCTTCGGGTAGCAGCAGCGTGCACTATAAGGGCAACCCTAATGTCAATCAGAGAACTTCAGGATCGGGCAGCATCAATAAGGTAAGTTGATCATAGATTGACGTATTTCACCGTGATCTTGATGTTGCGGTTCCTTCCTTTGTCATCGGTGCACGAGATCTGCACAGGTCCTTCGGCCGGGATGAAGAATTGTTTTTCCCCTGGCTTCGTGGACTTATAGAACCGGTCATCGATGTACCAATAGATCCTGCTTACATCTGTTCCCGCTGATGCGGTCAACTGAAGGGGCTCCGGATTTTTTTTATTGATATAATATTCATTTCCATTCAGGGGAGAAGTGATCCTTGGCCCTTCGCCCCTGAATATTTTTTCGCATTGAGGATTGTGCGGAGGGATTTTTTGATAGGCTATGCCTGCGCTTTGCAGATAGTCCTGCATCTCGGGAGAAAGGTCGCGATAAAATTTTTTTATGTAGCCCGTTTTTGGCGCACAGCTTTCGCAATAAGAAACAGAACTGTCGGGCGATACCTTGAGCTCTTTCAAATGATGACAAATTTGGGTGGAGCTCACCAATGGAATAAAATAGTCGCTGATCAGGTTCGGACAGTTCGGTCCCGGCGGAAGCCCCGACTCGCTGCACACCTGTCTCAATTCGCAATCTGCCGGCGGCGTGTACCAGTCGGAGTTGCTATCATAGTCGATGGTATTGAAGATCTTGAAAAGAAGTGGCGTAGCGGTATTGGCTCCGCTAAGTTCGGCTACACCCGTTCCGGAAAAATTGCCGACCCATACACCCACCGTATAATTCCTGTTGTATCCGATGCTCCATGCATCTCTTCTTCCATAAGAGGTTCCTGTTTTCCACGCGATCTTGGGCATGTGCTCGGTAGCGGTCCAGTTGAGCGGAAAATCGGGCCGGTTCACTTTTGAAAGGATCTCGGTGATCATATAATCCGCTTCCGGTGAAAGAACCCTCGTCCTTCCAGATGAAGTATCACTACTGCTGTACCGCGGAGCCACATATATTCCATCATTGGCAAATGCAGAGAATAATCCGGTAAGCTGTTCAAGCGTTGCGCCGCATCCGCCAAGGATGAGGGATAGCCCGAGCTTCCTGTGATCCTTCCTGATCTGACTGAAGCCGCAGTCGCTGAGCACTGCCGTCAATTTATCTTTTCCCAGCAGTTGAAGACTTTTTACGGCCGGAATATTGAGCGAATGATCGAGCGCGTATTCAACGGCCACCGCCCCGTTGAATCTCTGATCATAGTTTTCCGGTGCATAGCCATTATAATTTACGGGTATATCGTTGATCACTGTTTTTGGCGTAAGCAGGCCTTCGTCGATGCATAAGCCATACAGTAAGGGTTTGAGCGTACTGCCTGGCTGCCGGATGGCCGCGGCGCCGTTCACCTGGCCTCCGTCTGTTGTGTCGGCGAATCCTGCAGATCCGAGATAAGAAATGACTTTATGTGATCTGTTGTCGATAACAACCACCGCTGCATTCCGAATGTTCTTTAGCTTCAGTGCACGCACATAATCTTCCGTCAGCTTTTCGATTTTTAGCTGCGTATTCAGAACAATGTTGGTAGGAATGGTTGTAGCATGCGCACCCGATCTCAGCTTGTATGAAAGGTGCGGAATAAAATGCGGAACGCTGGTCCTGTGGCCACTTAACGGTTCCGATAATGCATCTTGAATTTCTTTCCTTGTGAATACGCCCTCATCTGCAAATTTTCTCAGCCAACGATTGCGCTCCTTTATGATCAGATCGTTAGACCTGCCGATCACCAGCGATGAAGGACGATTGGGAATGATGGACAGGGCCGTTACTTCGGACAGTGAAAGGTGATCCGGATTTTTTTTGAAGTAAAGCAGCGATGCAGCTTTCACACCTTCGATATTGCCACCATAAGGAACGAGGTTCAGATAGAGCTGCAGAATTTCGTCCTTGCTATATTTCCATTCCAGCTGAAAGGCGCGGAACATCTCGGCCAATTTTGAAAATATATTGCGTTTGCGTGGTTCCAGCGCCCTGGCTACCTGCATGGTAATGGTAGAAGCACCCGACGTTCGCCTCAGATGAAGGATGTTCATGGCAGCGGCTCGTCCAAGTGCAAAGAAGTTGACGCCCGGATGATGATAGAAGTATTTGTCTTCTTTGGCAATGATGGTCCTGCGCAGCACCGGCGAGATCTCATTGAGCTCCGTTTTCATTCTCCACTTTTCATCTTTTGTAAGAAAAGCATTCACTACCTGGCCATCGGAAGCGGTGATGATGGTCGAATAATCAATTTTATCGGGGAGTGGGAAAAGAAGGTTGAGTGCAAGGAATGCAATGAAAAAAGATAATGCTACAATTACAAATCTTTTAACAAGCAACAATAATTTTTGCTTTGTAACTTTCTGTAGTAATCGTTTAAATCTATATGGACTCATCGAGTCTGCCTCCTTAGCGGTTCTTTTCTCCCTCTAATTTCAGTTTTCTTTATTTAATTAAGGATACACTTAGGGAATTTAACGCTTCCTTTTTTTAGTATCTTATTGCTCCAAACTACCAACAGTAATTTTATGCGTATCAAATATTTCTTAGCGACTACGATCGTAGTTGCTATTTTTTTGTCTTCCTGCAACCGCAATTATGTTGCCCTTGATTACACCAATGCAAAAGGAGAGGTGCCGCAACTGGGCAACCTGGTGTTCCGTTTCAATAAATCGCTCTATCCCGATTCGCTGCTGAACAACTGGGATTCCACTGATTATATTTCGTTTGAGCCTGGCATCCCGGGCCGCTTTCGTTGGGATGGCCCCGATGAACTGATATTTTCTCCTGCACAGCCATTGAGGCCCGCTACAACCTATAAGGCAAAGATCAAAGATGAAGTGCTCCGCTTCAGTAAATTCAATGACGTGAAGGAAGCCGGAGATGTTACGTTCAATACCGCGCCTTTGCAATTGAACGATGCCCAGGTCACCTGGGTATTGCAGGACGAGGCCAGGCGCCTGGCGGTTCCGCAGATCACCCTCCAATTCAATTACCCTGTGCAGGTAGACGAGGTAAAGAAAAAGCTTCAGGTGGAAGTGGAAGGTAGGAAGACTGAATATGCTATTCAGAATATAGGTGCGAGCGAAACCATTGCCATCCGGCTTAACGGGTTCAAGGGCGAAGACAAATCTTATGAAGTAGTGGTGAATATTGATAAAGGTCTCCGACCCGAAAAAGGCGAAAGCAGCACTGTGGATCCAATCAGGACCAGTTTGTCGATCCCTTCGCCCTATGTGCTCAACATCAATAATGTTGAATCTGAGCACGACGGCACGCAGGGTATTGTTCATATCTATACAAGCCAGCAGCTGACCGGAGAAAATGTTGCCAAATACATCCGGTTCGATCCGGCCGTTACCTACACCGTAGATTTTGAGGATTATGGCATCACGTTGCGTAGCGAGAAATTCGATGTAGAGAACAGCTATACTTTTACTATCAACAGCGGCCTGCATGGCCGGATCGGGGGCACATTGAAAGAGCCATACAACGGAAGCATTGCCTTTGGAAAATTGCGCTCTGAAGTGAAGTTCACAAATCCCAACGCGGTCTATCTGTCAAAGAAAGGTGGCGGCAATATTGAAGTACGGATTACCAATACACCCAGGGTGAAGGTGGTTATTTCCAAGATCTATGAGAATAACCTGCTGATGGCCGACCGTAATGGTTATTCGCCGGCGGATGACAGGTCGGGGGATGAACAAAATAGTGACAATGACGAAGAAGATTACGAATACGCATCATACGGCGATGCAATGGCGGGCGATGTCATTTACTCAAAGGAGATCGATACGCGTTCGCTTCCCAGGTCAGGTGCCGGAAGGATATTGAATATCTCTCAGTTCGAGGACAGGTTTCCCGAAATAAAAGGAATCTATCACGTGATGATCAGGTCCGCCAAAGATTTCTGGGTGCGTGATAGCCGCTTCATTTCTTTTTCGGACCTCGGCCTCATAGCCAAACAGGGACAAGACAAAATGTTTGTTTTTGCCAATTCCATTAAGAGCGCCAGACCGGTGCAGGGCGTCACCATCAATATTTATGGAAGGAACAATCAGCTTGTTGGCACGGGCGCAACAGGCGCTGACGGTGTTGCAGCCGTTGCGGTATCCGTAAAAAATTTCGAAGGCTTTAAGCCGGCGATGGTGATCGCGAAGACCGCAGACGATTTTACATATCTGCCATTTAACAATACAGGGGTTAATACTTCGCGTTTCGATGTAGGCGGTAAGCGTAACAATGCAACTGGCCTGGATGCATTTGTATTTGGCGAAAGGGATATTTACCGTCCGGGAGAGCGCGTCAATTTTTCTGTGATCCTGCGCGACAGGAGCTGGAAGAGCCCCGGTGAGATCCCGGTAAAAATAAAATTCCTGTTGCCGAACGGAAAAGAATTCAAATCGTTTCGTAAAAGTCTTAATGAGCAGGGTGCAGCAGAAGGTAGCATAGATGTTCCTACGTCAGGCATCACGGGCAGTTATTCGCTTGAGCTGTATAGTTCGAATGATGTATTGCTCGCTACAAAAAATATCATGATCGAAGAGTTTGTGCCCGACCGCATCAAGGTCAGTGCGAAATTGAGCAGGCCATTCCTGCGTGCGAATGAGACCGCATCGGTCGACATTAACGCAGTTAACTTCTTCGGACCACCCGCGGCCAACAGGAAATATGAAATGGAGATCCAGGTGAAACAAAAACAGTTTTCTTCACCCGAATTTCCCGGGTTCGATTTCTCTCTTGCCAACCAGCGATCCTTCTTCGATAAAGACGTAAGGGAAGGAAAGACGGACGAGAATGGAAACGCAAAAGAAAATTATGAAGTGCCGGCCCTGTATTCGAACATGGGTTTGTTGCAGGCTGGTTTTTACACGACTGTTTTCGATGAAACGGGACGTCCGGTAAGCCGCCACATCTCCAGCGATATCTTTACGCAGGATATTTTTCACGGCGTAAAAGATGACGGCTATTATTATTATTCATTGAACCAGCCCGTCAGGTTCACGCTCGTGTCGGTCAATAAAGATGGCCATCCCATCAATGCTACCGCGAAAGTTCAGGTGATCAAACATGAATATAAAACGGTGCTCACGCGAAGCGGTATTTATTTCCGTTACGATTCGCAAGAGGAGGACAAAGTGATAGCGGAACAGGAAATGACTGTGGGCAACAATACGGTTTATAACTTCATTCCCCGCTCACCGGGCGACTACGAGTTAAGGATCTATCGCCCTGGCGCGAATGTATATGTGCGCAAAAGCTTTTACAGCTATGGCTCTTGGGGTGAAGATAACGGCTCTTTCGAAGTGAACACAGAAGGCCATGTCGATATCGAACTGGATAAGCAGTCGTACGAAGCAGGCGGCAAAGCGAAGCTCCTCTTCAAAACACCATTCAGTGGCCGGATGCTGGTAACGGTGGAGACCGATCACGTGATCTCATATCAATACCTCGATGTGGTTCAAAGAACCGCAAAGCTGGAACTTGACCTGAAGAGCAGTTTTGTTCCGAATGTTTATGTAACGGCAACACTGATCAAACCTCACGACATCTCTGATCTGCCACTCACGGTGGCGCATGGGTTCGAGAATATCAGGGTGGAGGAACGGTCAAGGAAAATTCCGGTTGAGATCATTGCACAAAATCATGTGCGTTCAAAAACGCATCAAAAAGTACGCGTGAAAGCCGTTGAAGGCAGTTATGTTACACTTGCGGCTGTTGATAATGGCGTTTTGCAGATCAGTGATTTCAAAACGCCGGATCCTTATGGTTACTATTATCAGAAAAAAGCGTTGGAGGTAAAGGCTTACGATATGTATCCTTTATTGTTCCCCGAGCTGAGGGCACGCCTGAGCAGCACGGGCGGCGATGGTGACCTGGAACTGGACAAGCGTGTAAATCCAATGCCGGCAAAGCGTTTCAAGATCATGTCTTATTGGAGCGGCCTGAAGAAAACGAACGGCAGCGGCATCGCCGATTTTGAATTTGATATTCCGCAATTCAGCGGGCAGGTGCGGCTCATGGCCGTCGCTTTTCGTGATGAAGATTTTGGTTCAGCCGAACAAACGGCAACCGTTGCTGATCCCATTGTG
>DATMHB010000009.1:0-11768 GCA_035555175.1 Flavisolibacter sp.
CCATACCAGGTATCGCCGCAATTACAGCCTTTACTGCGGGCTTCATTCACCAACTGAAGCAGAAGATTTTTGTTTATCGCGGAAGGGCGGGTAGTGCGTGCAATAGCTGTGCTGCCATTTCTTGAACAGGCCGCAGAAATCGCAAAAAGGACCGGCAATACCACAATGGATCTCATACTGAAAGATAACACCCCGACCCCATGAAAATTGCCTCTGAAATCGTTAAAAAAAACCCAGCAACTTTTCAGCCCCGGGTTTCATAAACAAATTCAATACCTACGGATGATCAGCTTCTTTTCTTCGGTCCCGTCTGTTCCATATCGCGGTCCATCTCCGTAATATTTACAGGATGGTCCCGGTCGCCAAGGAGGTATTCGCTGAAATAATCGGCCATCTTCCAGAAAAAATATTCGGTCATATCACCATATCCGTGCCGCTGGCCCGGAAGCAATAAAATGTCGAAGCGCTTGTTGGCCTTGATCAGCGCATTGATCATGCGGATGGTGTTGGCAGGATGAACATTATTGTCGATATCCCCCGTTGTCAGCAACAGGTGTCCCTTCAGATTCTTAGCGAGCTCCGGATTTTTTTCAATGCTGTACGCAAATGAGGTATCGCCCTTGTCCCCGATCGATTCACTTACACCGTGGTGCTTTTCACTCCACCAGCGATTGTAAATGCTGTTGTCGTGATTGCCCGAAGAAGAAACAGCCACCTTAAAAAAATCCGGATAAACCAGCATGGCAGCAGTGCTCATGAACCCGCCACCCGAATGCCCATAGATACCTACCCTGTCGATGTCAATGAAGGGATAACGGTCGGCCAATTGTTCAACGGCCGCCTTTTTATCGGCGAGCCCATAATCACGCAGGTTTCCATATCCAAAATTGTGATACCATTTGCTGCGGCCCGGATTCCCGCCGCGGTTTCCGACGGTAACTACAATAAAGCCGAGTTGTGCAAGCCGGTCAACACGATCCATGGCGCGGCTGAAAGCCTTATTCACGGCTTCCGTTTGCGGACCCGGATACACATATTCAATGATCGGATACTTCCTGGTCGAATCGAAATTGAACGGCTTATACATCACACCATACAGATCGGTAATACCATCGTCTGCCTTTACCCTGAACGGTTGCGGATATTTATATCCAGCTGCAAAAAGCGAACTGAGATCCGCTGTCTCAAGGTCCATTAGCTTCCTTCCTTCCGAATTGAACAGTGATGTGCGCGGACCGGCATTCACCCTTGAATAATTATCGATAAAAAAGCCCTGGTCATCATTCATGGCAACTCCGTGCTCAAATTCTCCGGGATTGAGCAAACGCAGGTTGCTTCCATCAAAATTCACACGGTACAAATGGAGATAGTAAGGATCTTCATTTTGCTCACGTCCGCTTGCAGTAAAAAACAGCACTCTTTTTCTTTCATCTATCCCAACAATGTCTTCGCAGTGAAAGCTTCCCTGTGTGATCTGGTTCTTCAGATTGCCATTTGCATCATAAAGATAAAAATGACCCCAGCCGTCCCTCTCGCTCCATTCGATCAGCTCATTGCCACCATTTATAAGTCCCGGCCTTTTTACTTCCACATAAGTATTCAGCCTTTCAGGCACAAGGGTCTTCACCTCGCCATTGTTGATGTCAACCGTGCACAGATCGATCCGTTTCAGATCACGGCTTGTTCTGGAGAAATAAAGCCTGTCATTCGTGCCCAACCATACAAGCGGACGATAGTCATCATCACGCGTATTGGCCTTGTTCGGCGCGCTCCATACATCAACATCCTGGTCCTTGAATTGTTTTATGTTGAGCTCTCTGTAGGCTTTTGAACTATTGTCGAAGAGCAGCGCATGGACTATGGGCGCTTCCTTCTCGCCCGGCATCCAGTATTTATAGGTCTCAAGCGTAGGGCGGGGATCCGAAACGCTGTTAATCACCCACAGGTCCTTCACAGCCCTTGCATCGGTACGCACGAGTGCAAAATGTTTTGAATCGGGTGACCAGAACACCGTTGAAGGCTTACGCTTATTCTTGTTCTTTTCTTTATCGACATTATTTTCACCGGAACCACCAAGGTATTGCTCGTTCTCATAGCTAAAAAATTCCACACCGTCTTTGGTGATCGCCGTTTCCCTGATAGTGCTGTCATCTTCATTCTGCAATGCCTTTTCATAATTGGCACGATCCATCCAGTACAAATTATAGTTTCTCACAAAAACGATGGTTTGCCCATCAGGAGAAACGGATGCCCATCTTGGATTGCGCTTTGGTTTCTTCAGATCACTGAGCTGCACCAGTTCGCCCGAATTGACATTGTATTCAAAATAAAAACGCTTCTTTTCGGTTTTTGGCGGTGTTCCTTTTTTTGCGGCAGTATCCTTAAGCACGCTATCCTGCGTGCTCTGCACTTCGAACTGGATCCAGTTCTCGTCCTTTACAAATCGCATGCTGTCGATCCTAAGATGCTGCGCATCCATCGGATCTTTTACGATTTTACTGAGCTCCGACGCCAGCCTTTCCTTGTTGAACAGCTGGCGCTTCTCACCTTTTGAAGGATCAACGATAAACCAGTTCTTTCCATTCGGCGTTTCATAAGTATACCAGAAACGATCTGATTTCTTTAACCAGTGCGGATCCACGGCCGTACTGAACACCATTTTGTCCAGCTTCTTTGGAGAAAAACGCGCAGCCGAAGCATAGTTGGCCTTTACTGCCGGTGTTTGCTGGGCATTAACATGGAACAAAAGCAATAGGACCCCTGTGGAGAGGATAAGTTTTTTCATGTGTCGTGAAAATTTATGATAATAGGGATTGGTAGTCGCTAAAATTAATTATCCAAACGATAATGCGGAATTTTTTTTGTGCGGTTCAGACGAATGGATTCCTTATCCTTCTTCCATTAACGGGGCAAATAAAGATCCATTTCCGAGGCATAAGCTTTGGCCACGTTGGCTGCAGCTGCAGCGAAATTTTTGTCGGATGATGCGTAGATCACAGCTCTGCTGGCATTCACCAGCAGGCCGCATTCATTGTTCATTGCTTTTTGTGATACTTCCTTCAAACTACCGCCCTGCGCGCCCACGCCCGGAACAAGGAAGAAATGTTCCGGCAGCATTTCACGTATCCTGCTGAACTCATCGGCACGGGTTGCACCCACTACGAACATAAGGTTGGAACTTGTTCCCCATCGGGCTACCTTATTTAATACGGATTCATACAGGTATTCCGTGCGTTTCTTGCTGATGTGCACTCCTTCATCCAGGATTTCTTCCTGCTCCAACACCCGTTGCAATTCAAAATCACTTGCGCCCGGATTTGAGGTCAGTCCCAGCACGATCGTCCATTTATCCTTATAATCCAGGAAAGGCCTGATACTGTCTTCGCCCATATAAGGCGCCACCGTCAGCGCATCGAAGTCCATGGCTTTGAAAAATGCTTTCGCGTATTCGGCAGATGTATTCCCAATGTCTCCACGCTTCGCATCTGCGATGGTGAAATGGGTGGATGGAATATAAGCAGCGGTTTTCTCCAGCGCCATCCATCCCTTTACGCCGAGGGCCTCATAGAACGCCGTATTGATCTTGTAGGCAACGCAATATGCCTGTGTGGCATCGATGATCTGCTTATTAAATTCAAATACAGCATCAGGATGATCCCGCAAATGCGACGGTATTTTGCTGATGTCGGTATCGAGTCCAACACACAGGTAGGATCTTTTTGAAAATATTTGCTCAACCAACTGCTGACGGGTCATGCGGCGAAGATATAGCGATGAAGATTTCCTGCCTTAAAATTATGGGTACAGCACTCTTTCTTTTTCTTTCAGGGGCTTGCTCCACGACAAGCCGATCACAGGACTGTCGAGGATCAATTCATAATTCATGGGGTCGAGCGAATCGGCGACAACGGTATTACGTACGTACAATTCAATATGACAGGAATCGGTATCCGAACCGATGCCGCTGAGCACACCCGAAGAATCGCCAAAGGTCTCGAAACCGGAGGTGTCAAGATTCAGCTTCTGAAGGGCATTCTTCAGCGGCAGGTGCAGCAGGCAGCTGTCATTCCATTCGATGTCGCTCGAATTGCAATCCGGGTAACCGCTGTACTTCTTCTTTTCCGAACAGCCAAAAAGGAGCATTAAAAAGAAAACAATCACGGCAATGGCTAACCGGAATTTATTTTGATCCGCGGCTTTTGTAAGTGCTTTTACCTGCATAGTGCTCAGAATTGCTTTAGGTGCTAAGTATCTTCCTGATGATCGCGCCAAATGTCCACACGTCTTCAAACGTATTGTACATGGGAACAGGTGCCACACGGATCACATTGGGCTCGCGCCAATCGGTCACCACACCGTTCGCCGTCAGCGCATCGTGGATTTGCCTTCCTTTATCGAGCATGAACATCGATACCTGGCAACCATGCGTCCCTTCCTGCGACGGCGTGAGCACCCTGATCAGTTTTTGCGGTTGTTGGTTGTTGATGTCTTCAAGCAAAAAAAACAGGTAGCCGGTCAGCAGCCTGCTTTTTTCGATCAGGGCCGGCATGCCCGCTTCTTCAAATAGATCGACCGATGCTTGGTGTGCGGCCAGCAAAAGAATGGGCGCATTGCTCAATTGCCAGCCTTCGGCAGTGGGAATGGGACGAAACCCGGGCTTCATCTGGAAGCGTGTTTCTTTTTCATATCCCCACCATCCTGCAAGGCGGGGAATGGCAGCATTGCCCGCATGTTTCTTGTTGATGTAAAGACCGGCAATGCCGCCCGGACTCGAGTTAAGATATTTATAGCTGCACCAACAAGCAAAATCCACATCCCAGTCGTGCAGATGCAGTTCAATATTTCCTACGGCATGCGCAAGGTCGAAGCCGGCATATGCACCGGCCTTGTGTGCGGCGGCCGTAATTTTTTTCATGTCGAACACCTGGCCGCTGTAATAATTGATCCCTCCGAAAAGAACCAGCGCTACCTCATCTTTAAAATGATCGATCGTAGATAAGATATCTTCGGTTCGGATGACGGCCTCCCCATCGGCGGGCGCCACTTCAACGATCGCTTCCGAAGGATCAAAGCCATGCAGGCGCACCTGGCTTTCGAGTGCATATTGGTCGGACGGAAATGCCATCGCCTCACAAATGATCCTGAATTTTTTTTTATCCGGCCTGTAGAAACTGGTGAGCAACAAATGAAGATTAACAGTCAGCTGACCCATCACCACTACTTCCTCCGGCATTGCACCAACGATCCGCCCCAGCTGATGAGAAAACTTTTCATGAAATGAGGTCCATGGGTTGCCCGGCCTGAAATGTCCCTCGACCGCATATTTTTCCCACGCTTCCATTTCTCTTTCAACATAGGCGCGCGCCGACTTAGGCTGAAGGCCTAATGAATTTCCGGTAAAATAAATGCTGTCGCTTCCATTGTGCCGCGGGATATGGAACCGTTGACGAAATCCCTTTAAGGGGTCCCGCCGGTCAAGCTCCTTTGCAAATTCAATCGTATTCTCGTATCTCATTCTGTCTTTAATTACATTTCATCCTAACCGTAAGAAGCTTTGTAATAATTGATATGCCGGCGTTATATGGCGCCTATCCTGCCGCCATCCACCGGGATGCTTGCGCCATTCACATAAGCCGCTGCCGGCGAAGCCAGAAAAGCTGCCATTGCTGCGATCTCCGGAGCTTCGGCGAACCGGCGTGCAGGCACCTCCTCAAGCATTTCTGCCTCTACTTCTTCCTTTGAATGCCCGGTCTGGGCTGAAGTATGTTGTATCAATGCATCGAGTCTTCCCGTCCGTGTTAAACCCGGAAGGATATTGTTCACTGTGATGCCAAACTGTCCCACCTCATTGGACATTGTTTTGGCCCATGAAGCAACAGCGCCCCGGATAGTGTTCGAAACACCAAGGTTTTTCAAAGGTATTCTCACCGAAGTTGAAATGATATTGATGATACGGCCAAAATGTTCCTTTTTCATTCCTTCTATAACAGCGGTGGTGAGTACATGGTTCACGATCACATGTTGGTTGAATGCCTGTACGAACTGTTCTTCGCTGGCGTTTACGATGGGGCCTGCCGCAGGTCCGCCCGTATTGTTGATGAGGATATGAACTGGACGCTGCGCTACAATTTCCCCGATCAGCGTTCTTACTTTCGACGTATCCAGGAAATCGATCGCGTGGTAGGTATGTGTTTGGCGTATGGAAATATCCAGCTGTGTGACGGCCAGTTTCAGATTGGCTTCGTTACGGGCCAGCAGAATGCAATTCGCGCCCATGAGGGCCAGTTCTTCCGCAATGGCATATCCAATGCCCTGGCTGCTACCGCAAATAATGGCATTCTTTCCTTCAAGAGATAAATTCATTCTTTCAAACTTAATGCGATTTGAAATATTAATGCAGCTACGTTGTGCTTATGGCGACTCATGTGATCCATTAAAGAGGATGACTTAATTCTCTTTATTAAACAGGCCGTCTTCTCTTTTTTTCATTTCCTGCGCGATCACTGCTCCATCACCTCCATCGGCCTCGAGCTTCGCAATGATGTGCCGGTAACTGTGGCGGTCTCTGTTCTGACTTAGCTTGAAAACATTTTCCATTGCGTCCACCCGTACCTCGAAGGCAACAATAGCTTTCATTAATTTGTTCCGGTAGTCCTCCGGAAGATTTTCAAACACGGTAGGCGATTGAGCATTGTTCCCTTCAAAATGAAGCGAGGTTTTTTTCAACACTTCGATCAGGCCGTCCTCATCCAGAAAGCGCATTCGGCCCTTTACATGAACCGACATATAGTTCCATGTTGAAGCCTGATGCGGATCGGTATACCATGTGGCACTGACATAAGTATGACTGCCTGTAAATATGCAAAGCGTTTCCGGATTGTTTTCAAACGCGCGGTGATGATCGGTATTACGCATTATATGACCGGTCAGGAAAAGTATACCTTCCCTTTCTTCAATGAAAACCGGGATCTGTGTGGCTACAGGTTTGCCACTGGCATCGCAGCCCGCAATAAGGGCAAAAGGATGCTGAAAAATAAAGTCCATTACTGCGTGCTGGTCTTGTTCCTGGAAATAAGGAAGACGATACATAAAGCGCAAAAATATAATTTCCCACAGCTAATCCGACTAATTAAGATTACACTTAACTTTCCCCATTTCTAAAACCAGCACCACTCTATTATGCTTAGGAATCTATTGATTGCTGTCTGCATGGCAGTTTCCGTCCCGGCCATTTGTCAAACCACCCCTTCATGGCTGCGATACCCTTCCATATCACCGGATGGGAAGACCATTGTCTTTACTTATAAGGGGGACCTGTACAAAGTGTCGGCGTCCGGAGGTGCAGCCGTTTCGCTTACGCAAAACGAGGCGCATGATTTTATGCCGGTATGGAGCCATGATGGAAAAACAATTGCCTTTGCCAGCGATCGCTATGGCAATTTTGACATCTTCACGATTCCGGCTTCGGGTGGTGCCGTGCAACGGCTCACCTATCATTCGGCCAATGAATATCCTTACGACTTTAGTCCCGACGATAAAACCGTTTATTTTGGCGCTGCCCGTCTCGACGCGGCAGGAAACAGGCAATTTCCTACCGGCTCGATGCCCGAACTCTATTCGGTTGCAACCGAGGGCGGCAGGGTGTTCCAGGTGTTGACCACACCCGCCGAAGATGTGAAGTGGAACAGGCAGGGCACCATGATGATCTACCATGATAAAAAGGGCGGTGAGAATGCCTGGCGGAAGCACCACACATCGGCCATTGCACGCGATATCTGGATGTACAATGTGAAGACCGGTGTTCATACAAAGCTGACCGACTTTGCTGGTGAAGACAGGAATCCCGTGTATGCAGACAACGAACAGTCGATCTATTATCTCTGCGAAGCCAGCGGCACATTCAATGTCAACAAAATGGATCTCGCCGATAAAACGACGACGCCGATAACATCATTTACCAAACACCCCGTGCGCTTTCTCAGCAGCTCACTCGATGGCACCCTCTGCTTCAGCTATGACGGTGATCTCTATACGAAAATCGCCGGCAGCGATGCCCGGAAAGTAAATATTACGATCAGCACAGAAGGCCAGGTAAACAATGAGCGCATTGTAAATGTGGCTGGCGGCGTTCGGGACCTGGCCGTATCGCCCAATGGAAAAGAAGTGGCCTTCATTTACCGCGGAGAAGTTTTTGTCAGCTCCGTTGAAGGTGGCACTACCAAGCGCATTACCAACACCCCTGAGCAGGAAAGGAGCGTAAGCTTTTCGCCGGACGGCAGATCGCTTTTGTATTCAAGTGAAAGAGGAAAAGGATGGAAGATCTACCAGGCGCAGATCGCACGCAGTCAGGAACCTTATTTCTTTGCATCAACCATAATTAAAGAAACGCCGCTCATTGATAACGACAGGGAAAATTATGAGCCCGAGTTTTCCCCGGATGGAAAGGAAGTAGCGTTCGTGGAAGACCGCATGATCCTCAAAGTATATAACCTGGCTTCGAAACAGGTGCGCACGCTCCTTACAACCAACGAGCTCTTTTCAATGAGCGATAACGACCAGTATTTTACCTGGAGCCCCGACAGTAAATGGATCCTGTTCGAATTCACCGAGCCTGGATTTGCCAATGATGAAGTGGGCCTTATCGCAGCTGACGGCAAGGGAAAGAAGATCAACCTCACGGAGAGCGGCTACGCCGACTATGCGCCAAAGTGGATGATGGGTGGTAAGATGATGATCTGGAACAGCACAAGGGAAGGCCTTCGCGCGCAGGCCAACAGCGGTGGCGCACAGGCCGACGTTTTCGCACTCTTCTTTACGCAGGATGCTTTCGACCGCTACAAACTGAGCAAGGAAGACTTCGCGCTGTTTAAGGAAGCCGACGAGAAAGCTGCCAAAGCAGACAGCCTGAAAAAGACCGTGAAGAGAGATACGGTGCTCATTGACTGGGATGGCCTGAAATACCGTAAGGCGAGGATTACCATCAACTCTTCCAATCTTTCGGACGCCCTCGTATCAAAAGATGGCGAAACACTGTATTATCTCTCCAGGTTCGAAAAAGGATTCAACCTTTGGTCGACCAACCTTCGGACAAAGGAAACAAAAATGCTCGTGCCCCTCAATGCACAATCGGCACGCATGCTTTGGGACAAAGAGCAGAAAAACATCTTTCTGCTTACTGACGGAAAAGTAGTGAAGCTCGACCCTGCTACATCCAAACAGGATCCTGTAAATATCACGGGCGATATGAATTTAAATACAGCGGCAGAACGCGCATTCATGTTCGAACACGTGTGGCGCCGTACGCAGAAAACATTTTACACCGCTGGCTATCATGGCGCCAAATGGAATGAACTGAAAAAGGATTATGAAAAATATCTTCCCCACATCAGCAATAACTATGAGTTCACTGAAATGCTCAGCGAATTATTAGGCGAGTTGAATGTGTCGCATTCAGGCGCCAGCTATGCTCCGTCTTCTCCCAACAGCGACGCCACAGCTGCTCTCGGCATTTTTTATGATCAGACCTACACGGGCAACGGGGTGAAGATCGATGAGGTGCTTGCGGAAGGTCCACTCGCAAAAGCAGGCATGAACCTCAGGCCCGGCATGATCATAGAAACTATCGACGGCGAAGCGATCGCTTCGAACAGGGACCTTTCTGAGTTTCTCAACCGGAAGGCCGGAAAGAACACTTTGCTCACGGTTTATGATCCTTCTAATAAAACAAGAAGAGACATCACCACGAAACCCATCAGCCTGCAGGAAGAAAATACACTTCTTTACAAGCGGTGGGTGCGCCGCAATGCTGAAGAAGTAGATCGCCTGAGCAACGGACAACTGGGTTATGTGCATATTCCCGGCATGAATGATCCCAGCTATAGAACGGTATATGAAGAAGTGATGGGTAAATATGCCAACAGGAAAGCCATGGTCATCGATACGAGGAATAATGGCGGTGGCGATCTGGTAGCAGACCTTGCTATGTTCCTGAGCGGAAAAAAATTCCTTGACTATGCAACGGATACGCGCAACCAGGGATATGAGCCGTCATTCAGGTGGACCAAGCCAAGCATTGCGCTGGCCAATGAGGCCAATTACAGCGATGGTCATTGCTTTGCATTCAGCTATATGGACCTTAAGCTGGGAAAACTTGTGGGCATGCCTGTTCCGGGTACATGCACATTTGCCGGATGGGAAGCGTTGCAGGATAACAGTATCCGTTGGGGCGTTCCGCCGCTCGGGGTAAAAGATATCCAAGGTCATTATCTGGAAAATCATCAGACCGAACCGGATATCAAGATCATGAATGCATACGAGCAGGTGGGCAAAGGAAAGGATCAGCAGCTCGAAGCGGCCGTGAATGAGTTATTGAAGGAAATAAAATAGAGAGAATATTTTGAATGTTGAATTATGAATTTTGAATACGGAGTACGAAGATTTGACGTGCTTTTAACCTGCAATAAGATATTCCGTTAAAACCTTTTTTGTCGAGTTCAACAAAAAGGAAGCTGACAGTTACACCATAAAGAAAAATTGATGAGCAATTTAATTTTTGAGAAGGCTGGCGACGTCAATACCGCTTCTTCATATATTCTTGAGGCTAAAAACGATATGCGTGACCCGTTTTATGGATATTGGAATTAACGATAATGCGGAACTGGAATTCTCATTCTATCTATCCTGCGGAGATCTGAAACTGTCGATTGAAGAAATGAAGGAAATCACAAAGGTCGGCAGCGAATTCCTTCCAAACGCGACCGCCGACAAAGAATCATTTGAAAAATTTATGAGGAACCGGAAATAGCTTTCGTCGATATCGACACTTTTTTGCCTGGTAAATGGGAAAAATATAGGCCCAGAGAATACGAATAATCTCTCTGGGCCCTTTTCAGTACGCACGAATCGCTTTACTGAGCGGATGTGAGACAAGTTGTAAGCGAGATGTTACTAACCTTTAGTTCACCGATTGACATTCATGATCAAATCAAACCCTTTGAAAATCTAATTGCTTTGGTTCGTCCTATTCAACATTCAAAATCCAAAATAATTCCTTAGTCCACCACCTCCGCTATTTCTTCCGCCTTCATATGCGCATTTCTCATCGATGCACTGCGCGCAACGTTGCCTGCAAATTCATGAAAGGCCCTCGCGCTGATGTCATCATTGCCCAGCAACGCAGGCACACCGCTGTCGCCGCCCTCGCGGATCGACTGCACCAATGGAATTTGTCCAAGGAAAGGAATCTCGTATTCATCCGCGAGACGGCGGCCTCCTTCTTTTCCGAAAATATAATATTTATGATCAGGCAATTCGGCGGGCGTGAAATAGCTCATGTTCTCTACCAGCCCAATGATGGGAACATTCATCTGCGCCTGGCTGAACATCGCAATACCTTTTCTGGCATCAGCGAGCGCCACATCCTGCGGTGTGGTTACTACAACTATTCCGGTTACGGGCGCCGTCTGCATCAGGGTCAGATGTATGTCTCCCGTGCCCGGCGGCATATCGATCACAAGGTAATCGAGTTCTCCCCAGGCTACATCTGTAATAAATTGCTTAATGGCACTGCTCGCCATAGGTCCCCTCCATACAACCGCATTCTTTTCGTCGACCAGCAAGCCGATGCTCAATAATTTGATGCCATAGCGTTCAAGCGGAAGAATCATTCCCTTACCATTAACGTCGGTCATCATCGGCCTTTCGCCGCGCACACCAAACATAATGGGAACACTGGGTCCATAGATATCCGCATCCATCAGTCCAACCGA
>DATMHB010000010.1:0-2049 GCA_035555175.1 Flavisolibacter sp.
GCGGTTCAGCTTTTCCTCAATATTATTTCCATCACCGAGCCTGATCACATGATCGCCGATCACCGGGATCAGTTCGAACTTGTTATCGTCCCGCAGATCGATTTGACCTACCTGCGCATTCCAGAATTCGTTGGTATAAATAAACAACGCCACGTGCGTAACCTGTCTGAGTATGGCGCTGTCCCCGGCACCGAGCTTTTTGGCCGCGGTGAAGCCGGTTACAACAGGCACCCGTATGCTGATCTTTTCGAGCAACGGCATTCGATGGCCGGAGCTATCGATATAAAATGATCCGCCTGCTCTCGTGAATACTCTTGCTACAGGCTCTCTTTCTTCCACCAGTACATGAAGGGCATCGCGGCTATCGAAATACAATTCCGCGTTCCTGATCCATAAATTTTTTTCAAGCGCCTGTTCAAGCCTGCCAAGGTTGATCGATGCTACCGGCTTGTTCACCAGGGTCCCGTTTGCTGTTCCCTCAATCAGTTCAGCAACATCATCTTTCTCGATAAAATATTTTTCGCCGCTTCCTTTTATTGCGATCACTACTTCCCTGCACAGGTGGCGTTCCTGCTTTCTGTTGGCCGCAACCAATAGGGTAACAATACCGGAGATGACCAGCAGCCATGCACCCAGCACCAATATTTTCCTTATGATCTTTTTCTTTTCCAGCTTATTTTATTTTGAGCCCTTTATTGTTTCGACGTGCTTAGAAATTCAAAGCTTTCCCTGAATTATTTCTTTTACGGGTTGCACGAGGACATCGATGTCGCCCGCCCCCGCCATCACGATCACTTCTCCAAACTCCTTATTCAACTCTTTTCTGTGTGCTTTCATCCAGTCGATCAAGCCTTCTTTTGAAAGTACCAGCGTCTTTGATCCTTCAATCTTTTTTGCGATCAACCCGCTTTCGACGCCTTCCAAAGGCAATTCTCTTGCTGGATAGATCGGCAACAGGATCACTGTGTCTGCCAGTGAAAGTGCAGCCGCAAATCCATCGGCAAGATCTCTGGTGCGGGTAAAGAGGTGCGGTTGAAAGACCACGGTTACAAGCCGCTGCGGAAAAAGGCTGCGTACGCTGGTGAGCAGCGCCTTCAGTTCTTCCGGATGGTGCGCGTAGTCATCCACCAGCACAGGCATCACATACCCTCCGGCTTCCTGCTTCTGTGGAGGAATAATGTATTCGAACCTTCGCCTCACCCCTTTGAATGCCGCAACAGCCTCCCTGATCTTATCGGGTGTGATGCCCAATTCGCTGGCAATGGCAATGGCCACGAGCGAATTCTCAACATTGTGCATCCCTCCGATCCTTAACTCCAGATTTGAAAGAACTTCTCCGTTAATGACAGCATTGTATCTGTATCCTCCTTCTTCCATCCTGATTTCGTCAGCAAAAATGTCTGCCGCATCATTCCGGAGGCTGAAACTCATTTTTCTTTTTACCGTTATTTCCTTTATTCTTTTTAATCCAAACCGGCTCACCAGCAAGCCGTCTTTTTTCACCTTGTTCCCAAAGGCTACGAAAGCATCCTGCATGGATTGCTCGTCGCCATAGATGTCGAGGTGGTCTGCATCCATAGCTGTGATCACCGCGATATCCGGACTTAATTTCAAAAAGCTTCTGTCGTATTCGTCAGCTTCTATCACGCACACATCCATCTTGCTGCTCCAAAAATTGGTGTTATAGTTTACGGATATCCCACCAAGAAAAGCCGTTGATCCGTAACCACTATGTCTCAGTATATGAGCCGTCATGGTTGTGATCGTTGTTTTGCCATGCGTTCCTCCAACACAGATATTGAACGAAGCGGCGCTGATCATGCCGAGCACATCGCTCCGTTTCACTACATTGTAGCCATGCTCCTTTAAATAAACCAGTTCGGCATGGTCGGCGGGCACGGCAGGTGTATAAACAACGAGGTCCAGGTCTTTTGGAATCGCATTCACGTCTTCTTTGTAATGAACCGCCATTCCGGCTGCTTCCAATTCTCTTGTCAACTCGGTCTGTGTTTTGTCGTAGCCGCTCACCTTTGCTCCTTTTGAATAGAA
>DATMHB010000011.1:0-5956 GCA_035555175.1 Flavisolibacter sp.
AAAAGCCGATGACCAGGTGAAGATCCAAAAATACAGTTATGGCGTCGAAGCAGGAATGGGCTTTAGCTTTTACAGGAAGAGTGTTACGGTTTCACCCGAGATCAAGATCAGTAATGGCCTGAATAATCTTCACGAACGCAATGAGAACCTCAATTACTCCCGCATCCTCGATGGCATTAAGTCAAGAATGATCATCTTTACCATCCACCTCGAAGGTTAGGATGGCGCACCACCTCTTCAGCTTGTGCACCCCCCTTTCATTAAATTGATTGTTGGCTGTAATTCGATGCAGTCATGATCCTGTAACCGGCACCTGACCATTGTCTGCGTGCAGCAAGGCGTTCTTATTTATCTTTGCCCACTTACAAACGCTTTCTTTACATGACGATTTCATATAAATGGTTGAGTGAATACCTGCCCCTTGCCGTTGAACCCGAGCGACTATCCAAAATTCTCACGTCTATTGGACTGGAAGTGGAGAAGATGGACCATTACGAAGAGGTGAAGGGCGGACTGAAAGGACTTGTGATTGGCGAGGTGCTTCATACGGAGCAACACCCTAATGCCGATAAACTGAAGCTCACAAGGGTGAATGTAGGCCAGGGCGAACCCCTGCAAATTGTGTGTGGCGCCCCCAATGTTGCGGCGGGGCAGAAGGTTGTGGTGGCAACGGTGGGTACCACCATTTATCCGCTGAACGGAGAACCCCTCACGATGAAGGTGGCAAAGATCCGTGGCGTGGAAAGCTATGGAATGATCTGCGCCGAAGACGAAGTAGGTCTTGGCGATTCGCATGCCGGCATTATGGTGCTCCCTTCCGAAGCAAAAGTGGGTAGCCGGGCTCCCGAATTTTTTCACCCTTATGAAGATGTGATCTATGAGATCGGCCTTACTCCCAACAGAATGGATGCCATGAGCCATTGGGGCGTTGCAAGAGATGTGTGCGCCTATTTGTCGCACCACGATAAACAGGAAGTGAAGCCTGTGATCCCGGTAAATGATTTCAAAAAGGATAAAGCATCACTTGATATAACGGTAACCGTGGAAGATACTGCCGCGTGCAAACGCTACTCAGGTGTTTGCATCGAGGGCGTAACAGTGGCAGAATCGCCCAGGTGGCTGCAGGAAAAACTCAGGTCAATCGGCTTACGGCCGATCAATAATATTGTAGACATCACCAATTTTATTCTGCATGAAACGGGGCAGCCACTGCATGCGTTTGATTATGATGCCGTCAGTGGCCACAAAATAATTGTCAAGACCCTGCCTCCGGGAACGACCTTTATCACACTTGATGAAAAGGAAAGAAAGTTGAGCAGTGAAGACCTGATGATCTGCAGTGCCGATGCGCCGATGTGCATAGCCGGCGTGTTCGGTGGGTTAAAAAGCGGTGTGAAACCGTCGACGAAAAGAATTTTTCTCGAGAGCGCTTATTTCGATCCGGTTTCCATCAGGAAAACCTCATTCCGTCACGGACTGCGCACCGATGCCGCAACGAGATTTGAAAAAGGTATCGATATCTCCAACACCGTGAATGTGCTGAAGCGTGCTGCGATGCTGGTCAGGGAAATTGCAGGAGGAACGATCGCTTCGGATATAGTGGATGTATATCCTGATCCGGAACCAAAGAAACAGGTGGCCGTGAAATACCAATACCTGAAAAAATTGAGCGGAAAAAATTATCATCCGGACACCGTAACAAAAATTTTGCAGAGCCTTGGATTTTCAGTGATTCGCGAAGGTGGCGATACCCTTTCGCTGGAAGTGCCGTATCATAAACCCGATGTATCTATCCCCGCCGACATAGTGGAAGAGATCCTGCGCATCGATGGTCTGGATAATATTGACATTCCTGCTACCATCAGCATCTCACCTTCCATTGACAGGAACTACCGCGCAGAACAAATGAAGGAAAGGATATCAAACGTTCTGACAGGGCTTGGATATTCGGAAATTCTTACGAA
Organism: Flavisolibacter sp.; assembly: GCA_035555175.1. Lineage (GTDB taxonomy): Bacteria > Bacteroidota > Bacteroidia > Chitinophagales > Chitinophagaceae > Flavisolibacter. The sequence goes on from DATMHB010000011.1 coordinate 1,965, forward strand.
TTCAATTACCAACTCGGCTTATTTTTCCGAAAGCGTCTTGCAGTCTTCTGTTAAACTGCTGAATAATCTGAGCAGTGAGCTCGACGTCATGCGACCTTCGATGCTTCATACGGCGCTTGAGGTAATTGCTTTCAATATCAATAGAAGAAATCATGATCTAAAGCTTTTTGAATTTGGAAAAACTTATGCTGCATTGGGCACCGGACAATACCGAGAAACCAATCATCTGAGTGTTTACCTTACCGGCCAGCTCCACGCGAATCATTGGAACAATAAGGCCCGTGCCACTGATATATATTATGTAAAAGGTGTCGTATCTTCTCTTCTTTCAAAGCTGGGGGTTGACGTGAAAGATTTTGAGGAACACCACTCATCTAACCTGAGGCCTGCATTGACTGGAAAGATAAATGGTGAAACCGTTGTGGAATTCGGCAGTGTCCTTCCTTCGGTCACGAACCGTTTCGACCTGAAGCAGACTGTTTTCTTTGTTGATTTTAATTGGGATATCATATTGGCGAACAGTGGCCGGCAGGTACAATTTAAAGAGGTCCCAAAATACCCTGCAGTAGAACGGGACCTGGCGATGATCGTGCCAAAAGGAATGAAATATGCTTCGATAAAGGAGCAGATCGGGCGGCTGAAACTGAACAAGCTGCAGCAGGTAAACCTGTTCGATGTGTTTGAAAGCGAAAAACTCGGCGCAGACAAAAAATCCATGGCCATCAATTTTATTTTCCAGGATGAAGAAAAAACTTTGACCGATAAAGAAATCGATGCGTGGATGAACAAGATCATGACTACCTTAGAGAAAGACCTCCAGGCGGAGATCAGGAAGTAAACATTCCATATGTCAGTAGACCTTCAGTTCAATACCATTAATGATAAGCTCCAGCAATTGCTGAGACAACATGCCCGCGTCCAAAAAGAAAATGAACGGCTTAAACTGGAACTGCATCAAGCGAAGGCAAGAGAACTCGCCGCACAGCAGGAAATGGAAGCATTTCAGCAACAGATCAGTATTATGAAACTGGGTTCAGCCGACTTCAACGAGCGGGACAAGAAGGATTTTGAAAAAAAGATCAACCAGTACATTAAGGAAATTGACAAATGCATTTCCTTTCTGAGCCAATAACCAAAGAAGTACTGCATTATGACAAACGAGTTCATTCCGCTCAATCTTGTGATCGGCGACCGCAATTACCGGGTACGCATCAACCCAAAGGATGAGGAAGTGGTGCGCAAAACCGTGAAGACCATTAACGACAAATTGCTCGAATTTAAAACGCAGTTTGCCGGTAAGGATATGCAGGATTATATCGCAATGGTATTGGTTTGGTTTGCCACCGAGCAAAACGCAGCCATCTCCAACCAGGTCAACCTCGATAATGTAAGCAGCCGCCTGCAGACGCTGGAAAAAATGATCGATTCGGTATTGGAATAATCCACTCCTCACGTCTTACGGATCCGCCGCTATAGTGCCCGGCCTGCGCGATACTTTGTTTCGGCGCTTCGCGCGCTCTGCGTTTACATGTTGTTGCGTACGGTTAATCAGTAAAGCCCTTCAGCTCTGGAAGTTTTTCTTTATAAATTTCTGCTTTTTGCGCAATGGTCAACCTGAAATACCTGGGCGACGGCGACGGCAGCAGTGCAATGTTTTTGTAATCTTTAAAGAATTTCCTGAAGAGTTTTTCAACAAAACGGCTCGTGAATAAAACTTTGGGATGGTGTTCCTTTAATATCCTTTCGATCGTTTCAATATTATATTCTTTTACTTCCAGGTTTTCATCCAGATTGGTTCCGTTTATGCGTATGCACGACCGGATGATGTCGGTAATACCGATGTGGGCGTTCTTAAACAGCTCCTGTTTCTGTTGCTTTGTTCTTAACTCCCTTCCATAAACAAGCTCCAGTATCTTCCAGAATTGATTGCGCGGTGCTCCATAGAACCATTTGTTTTCATCGGCAAAAGATCCCGTCTGGTCTTTGCCGGGAAAACTTCCAAGGATCAAATATTCAGGATGTTGCGGGATGAAGGCCGCATGTGGATGCGTTTCAACTGAACGGGACATAGCACGGCATTTATCAATAAAAAAGCCAACCGCGTTTGCAGTTGGCATTATCGCAAAAGGAACTTTATTTAGCAAGAACTTCCGATAGCTTCTGGTCCAGCTCTTCTCCACTCAAATTCTTTGCAATGATCTTACCCTGGGGGTCCAATAAAATGTTTTGCGGGATCGCACGGATGCCGTATTGTTTGGCCACTTCATTGTCCCAGTACTTCAGATCACTTACGTGATTCCACGTTAAGCCGTCATCATGGATCGCCTTCAGCCATCTGTCTTTCGCGTTCGGCCTGTCAAGAGACACTCCGAGAATCGTGAAATTTCTGTCCTTGTATTTATTAAAGGCCTTAACGACGTTTGGATTTTCCCTGCGGCAGGGCCCACACCAGCTGGCCCAGAAATCAACAAGAAGGTATTTGCCTTTGAAGGAAGAAAGTGAAACCGGATTGCCCAGCGTATCGTTTTGTGTAAAGTCCATGGCATAAGAACCTATCGAAGTTTTCTTCGCTGCTTCAACTGCGCTCTTCAGCGAAAGAGCCGAAGGCAGCTGCTGCACAGACGCGGGCAATGATTTGAAAAGAGGCTCCACTTTTACCGGATCGATATTCCAGCCTGCATACTGCCTGAGGGCGTACAGTGCCACAGGCGAAGATGAATGATTCTTTACGAAGCTTCCATAAACCGATTCCCTGATATCATTTTCCATTGTATTGATCTCGGCTTCGATCTTTTTTTGCTGCTCTTTATTGCCTGCTTTGCCTTCCCTTTCATAAGCCTCATACAAGGGGTCGAGCTTGGCGCTATAGGCATCGGCTGCGGCGTTCAATGCTGCAAAGTCCTTTTGGCCCTGACCTCCTTTCACGGTGCTTCCTTTCAGTGAATCGATCGACTCGATTTCTATTTTTCCAGGTTCCAGAAAAACAGGAAGCATTTCTCTTTTTGCCATCTGCTCACCTGATGCCTTGGGATATTTAACGATCAAGGTAGCGGGCATGGGTTCGGTGATAGTGCCTTCGAACTTGTATGAACCATTATCGGGGCGGAGGCTGTCATTTACGAGGCGGTCGCCCGAACCATAGCGGAGGTAAATCCATTCGACCGGCTTATTTTTATTCAGCTGACCTTTAAGTTTAAACTCCTTTGATTGTGCAAAGCCTGCAACAGGTAAAAGCAAAAACAGAAATAGCTTCATGGAAGGAAATTTCTTTGCAAGATCATACAAAATGATTAAAGAAATAGCACCGGGCCAGTAGTTTATCGTTACATCTTTACTAAAATACATGGGGTTTTGTATCTTCGCCCACCTACCCCCTCAGCGTGGTATGACAAGTCGATTCATCTATATCAACCATCAAATTTTTAAAACCCTGAGAAATGGACCTCAACATAATTACGCTCATCATTGCTGTAGCCGCCTTACTGGTAGGCATTATAGCGGGTAAATTCATCTTTGCAAAGGATACCCGCAAAAGAGTAGAAGAAGCAGAACTGCAGGCGCAGACCCTCATCAAAGAAGCTCAACTCCGCGCAGAAACAGTTAAGAAAGAAAAAGAAGTAGAAGCAAAGGAAAGGTTTGTCCAATTGAAAGCCGATCACGACAGGGAGGTTTTGGAGAGAAATCGAAAAGTGGTAGAAGCCGAAAACCGCATCAAGCAGAAAGAACATACGCTGAATCAGAAAGCCGAGCATTTGGAGCGTCAGATAAAAGAAAATGATGCCATCAAACAGAACCTGAACCGCCAGATCGAAGTCGTAAATGTAAAGCAGTCAGAGCTGGAAAAACACCAGGAAGAGCACCTGCGCCGCCTCGAGAAAATTTCGAATCTGACAGTAGAGGAAGCAAGGAGCCAGCTGGTAGAAAGCCTGAAGCAGGAAGCCCAGTCGCAGGCAATTGGTCTTCAGCAGGAAATTATTGACGAAGCCAAGCAA
>DATMHB010000012.1:0-4048 GCA_035555175.1 Flavisolibacter sp.
GCAAACTTAAAAATCGACCGGAAGAAAAACGCCCGCTGATTCAATTGTAGTGCCCCCGGCGTTTTGGGTCTTCCAAAAACAATTGCAGAAAAAATTTCTGTTCCTTCCTGGTAATATGAAGTGTTGGAACGCCGTTCAGAAAACGGTCGTTATGATAAATATGGTGTTCGAAGCCAATGCTTAAATTCTTGAACAGCCGCACCGTGATGCGCGGTCTCAGGATGCCAACAAGACTATTGCCCGGCAACCCTTCATAAGTGTGGATCCAATAATAAAAAGCATTGAACCCAAGGGTTGCCCATTGATTCAGATTGAACGTTTCTTCCGCCTTTGCTTCCAGTCCTCCACCAAAATTATAGTCCCTGTATTCGGACGTATCAGGCCCATACTGCGTACTGTTCGCACCCAGAGGAACCACGGCAAAGTGCAAGGCTGAATAAATATTCGAACGTTTTGTAACCGGAACACGCGAGATCAATCCTCCTCCGAATCCGATCGTACCGAGCTCAAAGGTCATATTGTCCCAGTAATCAAAATTCTGAAAGCCACCAATGAGCAAACCATGATTTTCCCGCGCAATATTCTTTCCGAATAAAAAGCCATAACCATTCACATTCGAGAGCAGCTTCCTACCCACCCCATAACTGAGCTCAGCCCTTAGCCTGAACACATCGAGCGGTTTGCGTGGTCTTATCTCAAATGGATTTCCATAATCGAGCTGAATATTGAAGATCTCGTTGGTAGGTCCCGTGCCGAATTTATTATTGACATTTACTTTATGAATGCCTGCATTGAGCGTAATATTCAGTGGTTCTTTCTGGTAAACCTCTTTCGAAGTAACGCGAAAACTTTTGCCCTGAGTCAACCGGTTCAGACCTCTTGCAGGATCAAGGATACCGGCAAGAATTTCACGAAGCACCCGCTCTCCTCCCCTGGTGCGGTCATCCAGGATATTGGAACTTAACCGGTAAAAGATCTCACCGAGGAACATACCCGTTATGGGCGTATTGATAATGTCATTGTAAGATGGCCTTGTGTTTTCGCCAAAATATTCCCAGATCAGGCTCCCTTCCACGGCATAAGGAAGAGAACCCCAATAGGAATAACCATTTGAACGGGCAATATTGAAATAGCTGTTGCCGGAATAAGGGTGGCCGATAAAATTGATCCCGAACCGGTCTGCATCCCATTCCCACCCCTCTTTTAAATTTCGCTTCCATGTTTTGGGACCAATGTGAGAGAAATCTGCATTAAGGATGTATCTATCTCCGGCCCAGGTAAAGACATCTGCAGCTACCACCCTAAGTGCAGGGACCCACCATTTCGATTTCTTGTTGTACTCAGGATCGTCATTCAGCAGGTCGCCGTAAATATTGTGACGCCCATCAGCAGGTACGGTATCACGTCTTCGGATGCCGGGATACCCAGGGATTCTTGTTAGCACTGCGGGAATGGCGGGCTGATCATCGATGGTTGCCTCGCCTTTAACGGTGTCTATAATGTTGAGTTGCTGTGATCGTGCACCCGAAAAGATCAGGATTGCTATGACCGTGAGAACAATGATCTTCATGGTTTACGTTTAATGACGGGCCTGTCGACAGCCCTGCTGTAATGATTGCTGACCTTACCATTGCAGCATCAAGCATGCCAGCCCCATCCTGGGCAAGCACGGCTTCGTTCCACAGCTTCATTGATCGGCGAAATCCTTTACGACCTCCGTGTTCATCGCTTTATTTTGCCGCTGGCAGAAATCGCCTGAGCTTAACTCATCCTTCGATATATTTTGCCCCGATAATTATTGCTATGCAGAGATGGATCTTTGTATTCCTCACCTTTTTTACAGTCCAAAGCCTCCAGGCCCAGCAGCACGGGCAGGCAGCCGCAATTTTGAAAATCGCTTCGCAGAACCAAAAAGCCCTCGGCTATACTACCGTAGCGCTGATGAAAAAAAAAGATTCGTTACTTGTAAAAATGGAGATGACCGATACTTCCGGTACCCTTCATTTTTCGGATTTGACGCCCGGAGAATACTTTCTGCGGATAACGAGGATTGGCTATATGGACTATTCAACGCCTTCCTTTTTACTTCACGAGCACCAGGTGTTTCAGCATCCGGTTATTATGCTGTTTCCGTCAAACGAAACCATGGCGGGCATAACCGTTACCGGGAAAAAGCAATTCATTGAGCAACAACCCGGCAAAACCGTGATCAATCTTGACGCCAGCATCAGCACGGCGGGCGCAACAGCGATGGAAGCACTGGAAAAATTGCCGGGGGTTACTGTTGATAAAGAAGGCAACATCAGCCTCAAAGGAAAGAATGGCGTTACGGTGATGATCGATGGCAAGCCGTCCTACCTCAGCAGCGCCGACCTTGCTATCATGCTGAATGGCATGAATGCTTCGCAGATCAATCAGGTGGAACTGATAGACCTGCCGCCCGCGCGTTACGACGCAGCCGGAAGCGGAGGCATAATAAACATCAAAACCAAAAAGAACCGCCAAAGAGGATGGAACGCATCAATCACAACGGCTTACGGCCAGGGCCGGTATCCAAAAAACAATAACAGTCTTCAGCTGAACGTCCGCGATGGCCGCTGGAATATTTTTGCCAACTACAGTATGAATTTCAACCGGAGCTTTACGAGATTGTATGCGCTTCGGAAATATTTTGACCGGATTGGTAATGTTTTATCACAACTTGAACAACCCAGCCTCTTGACTGGCCAGGGCTTATCACATAATCTGAGGGCAGGCGTTGACTATGATGTTACGGATAAAACATCCATCGGACTCAACGTTACAGGCTTCGCGCTCGCGCGCAAAGGCAGCGGCGACAATACGGGCCTATGGATGGATGCAGAAGGACGCACCGATTCGTTGATCAAAACGTACAGCAGCAATCGCAACCGCTGGAAAAATGCGGGTGTTAATCTCAGTTTCCGACATACTTTTTCAAAGGCGGAAGAATTTACAATGGACTTGGATGGCCTATCCTATAAGATCAGCGGCAATCAGTTCTTTGAGAACGTACTGATATTGCCCGGCACCTATTCCAAAGCGTCAAGGGCCGACCTTCCGTCCGATATCAATATTCTTTCCGGAAAGGCCGATTATTCCAGGCAAATAAAAAAACTGAAACTCGAAACGGGCGCGAAAACGGCGCATATTACAACCGATAATCTGGCCGCTTACGAATTCAGGGATGGATTGGCATGGAAGACCGACTATGGGAAAACGAATCACTTTTTATATACAGAGAACATCCACGCCTTATATACCGCATTAGAAACAAGAACAGGGAAGGCGATCATTCATGGCGGTGTCCGCTATGAAACAACCAAGTATGACGGCAGACAACTTGGAAATGCGGTGCAAAAGGATTCGCTTTTCTCCAGGCGGTACAGCAGTCTTTTCCCTTCTTTGCTGGCGCGTGTTGCCCTAGACTCTTCGAACAGTTTTTCGTTGAGCGCAGGACGACGAATTGACCGACCCGCATTCCAAAAGCTAAACCCCTTTGTTTTCATCATCAATAAGTACACCTACCAGCAGGGTAATCCTTTCTTTCGTCCACAGTATACCTGGAGTTTTGAGTTGACCCATCAGTTCAGGCAAATAGTGACAACGGCGTTCAGTTACAGTATCACCAAAGATTATTTCTCACAGATCTTTCCGCTCGATACAACAGGGATCGTGTTGTATACGGAAGGCAATCTTGGCAGGTTGCGAAACCTTGGCTTATCCGTTGCGCTGCAGGCTGCTCCGCTAAAATGGTGGTCATTCAATGTACAGGGTGTCATCAATCACAAAAAAATGGAAGGCAACATCACAAAATTCTATAGCGCATCCATCACACAGTTCACCATGAACCTCAATAATCAGATCAGGTTCGGCAAAGAATGGACGGGAGAGGTAAGTGGTTTTTATGCTTCGCGCAGCCAGCAAGACATACAGGAAGTTGTGGAACCGTCGGGGCAGCTCACCGCGGGCATTTCAAAACCGGCGTTTAGGAATAAAGCAAGCATCAGGTTTTCTGTAAGAGATATTT
>DATMHB010000013.1:0-3877 GCA_035555175.1 Flavisolibacter sp.
AAAAGCAAGCGCGTTTTTATATGTTGTATTCATATTCAAGATTTAAGAATTAATAGCCCGGATTTTGGGTAAGACGTCCGCCACTAAGATCCCGCTCCACCTGGGGAATCGGGAACACTTCATGTTTACCAGCTACAAAAGCCTTACCATGTGCCTGCATCACCTGAGCGGCGCGGCCGGTACGAACAAGGTCGAAAAAGCGATCTTGTTCCATGGCCAACTCGACTCTTCTTTCCTTCCAGATATTGGCGATGGTTCCTGTTGAAGGAGCGAGGTTGGCGCGCGCCCTTACCATGTTCAGCTTAGCAGTTGCTTCGGCAGTATTATTCAGGTTCGCAGCGGCTTCTGCGTAAATAAGCAGCACTTCTGCATAGCGCATCAGCCTGATGTTCTTTGGTTTTGTATCCTTATTGTTCGTGAGCTGCGGAGATTCTGCAATCGGACTGTGATATGCTTTGTAGTTGTAGCGAGGGTTCTCCACCGAATCCTGTGAAGGAATGCGGAAGCCATCCCAAAGAACAGTTCCGGGACTGTTGCCCGCGACAGTCGGATTAATGAAGATAACGGTGGCAGCCCTTCTTGTATCGCCAGCCTCGTAATTGTTGACCAGGTCCGCGGTGGGATCATTAAATCCAAAACCAAGGTCGTTCCATCCGCCCCTGGAACGCGCGCCCTGTCCATTGCTAAAAAGCGGACTGACCGCATTCTCTCCTGCATTGATGCCGGTGTTCACTTCGAAGATGGATTCGGAATTATTATTTCCACCGACGCCGTTCACGGGCTTCTCTCTAAAGATCAGCGCATAATCCGGTACCAGTGAATACTTGCCTGAATTGATCACAGCCGCAGCATTATCAAATGCCTTTTGATAATTTTTAAGATAGAGATAAACTTTTGCAAGATAGGCCTGTGCTGCTCCTTTGTTGGCTCTTCCCACCTGAGTTGCTGCATCGCCCTTCATAGGAAGATTGTCTGCCGCGAACTGGAGGTCGGCAAGGATGGCATCATAGATCTCGGCTTTTGGGGCCCTCGTTTGAAATGCGTCCGTGTTCACTTCAGCAGGATCGGTAGGATAGGACAGTATCTTCGGAACATCTCCAAAAAATCTTACGAGGTTGAAATAAAAGAGTCCTCTCAAAAAGCGCGCTTCACCAAGTAACCGGTTTTTTGTATTGGTTTCAAGAGAGCTCTTATTCAACACATCGATCGCCTTGTTTGCGCGTGCGATCGCGGTGTAATGCCCTTTCCAGATATTATCGAAAATAAAATTGTTCGCGTTGTATGTGAAGTTGTCTATTTCCTTGGCCGGACCGAAGTCGTCGGGTGTACTTCCCTTGTCTGCGTCATCGGAAGCCACATCAAGCGCTATCACCCATAAAAAGCCAACCGTGGTGATGTCGAATCCGCCAAAATAGAGCGAATTATAAACGCCGGCCACTAATTTGTTGGCAGCCTCCGGATCACTCAGTGCCTGGATCTCAGTGAGCTGTCCCTGCGGCTTCACGTCGAGAAAACTTTTTTTGCATCCCAGTCCTGCCACCAAGGGGATGGCCAGCAGCAGGGTCTTTCTAAAATATTTTTTATGTATCATAATTTGTTTTTTTAATGGTCATCAAAATCCAAGGTTAACGCCAACGGCAAAAGTTCTGGTGGTGGGATAAATCCCCAGTTCAATACCCCCGCTCAAAGTACTGTTGCCATTATTTATTTCAGGCGTAAAGCCACTGTAGCCCGTAAATGTTGCAAGGTTCTGCGCGGTTACATACACCCTCAGGTTCTGCACTTTGATCCTCTCCAGGGTGCCTTTGGCCAAAGTATATCCCAGCGTCAGGTTATTGATGCGGAAGAAGCCGCCATCCTCAAGAAAATATGTGGATGCGGGCAGCTGAGACAGGCTGGCACGGGGAATATTTGAATTGGCATTGTTCGGTGTCCACCTGTTGTTAGCCACCTCTGTTTCAACATTGTCCCTCGGATCGGTGCGCGCAGCTTTTTTACCGTTATAGATCTTATTGCCCGACATGCCGAAAGTAGAAATGCTGAGATCAAACGATTTGAAGTTGAGACCACCATTTATTCCATAGCTGAATTTCGGCTGATAAGAACCGACAAAAGTCCTGTCGTAATCATCGATCACACCATCCGGCTTTCCTGCAGGTCCGCTGAGGTCAAGATAGCGAAGATCGCCAGGTCTTGTACCGGCAAGGTGCGGATAGGCACTGATCTCTGCATCCGATTTGAATATCCCATCAGCCTTATACATAAAGAAGCTTCCGATAGGGTGTCCATTGTCCGACTTGGTTGTGAATCCCTGGTTACCGCCTATGCTTCCGCTGAACAGCGCCTGACCACCATTGAGACCGGTGATTTCATTTTTATTGAACGCAATGTTCCCTCCCAGATTGAAATTCCAATCCTTGCTAACGGTGCCAACCCAGTTAAGGCTGAATTCAACACCCTTGTTGCTGAAGCTTGCCGCATTGGTGGTGTAACGGCTGTCGATGTCGCCAAGATAGAAGCCGGGGAATACGATCTCGATCAGCGCGTCTTTTGTGTTCTTGTGATAGAAGTCGAGTGTACCACTCAGTTTATTGCGCAGCAACGTGAAGTCGAGACCCAGGTCTTTCTCTTCAGTTGTTTCCCACTTCAGGTTCTGATTGGCTGCCTGGTTGAAGGCGATGCCAAGATATTCGGTTCCATTGAAAATATAGGGAATGTTCACCGTGGCAAGCGGATAAAAAAGATTTGTTCCGATCAGGTCGTTGCCCACCCGGCCCCAGCTCGCGCGCAGCTTAAGCGTATTGAAGAGCTGCTGTTTATCCATGAATGACTCGTCGCTAATGTTCCAGCCCAGTCCCACCGATGGAAAATAACCCCAGCGGTTCTGCTCCGGGAAACGCGATGTACCATCGGCCCTTATCGTAGCTGTAACCATATAACGGTTATTGTAGGTATAGTTCAACCTTCCGAGGTAGGAATTCCTGGTCCATTTATCACCGCTGTTATTATTGGTAGCACTTGAAGGCGTACCCGCGTCGAGGAACCACTGGTCCTTGTCCGCCGGTACATCAAGTCTTCTTCCGATTGCGAGGTTGTAACGAAACTGCTCAGCGGTGGTTCCAACAAGCAGGTTGAAGTTATGCCGGTCGAATGTTCTGGTAAATGTTGCGGTATTATCCCACACCCATTTATTTGCGTCGCCCGCTGTAATGCCGAGACTACTTCTGCTGCGCAACTGGTTGCCGCCTGAAGTAATGAACACGGAGTTGGGACCAACGTTTTGATATATGTAACCATAATTTGTGTTCCTGTAAAAATCCAGATCGATACCGACACTGGAACGCAGGGCCAGCCATGATACGGGTTTGAAGTCAAGAGCAAATGTGCCCTGTAACCTGTTTCCCACACCCTTATTATAGTTCTTCTCAAGGTCGAGTAATGGATTGCCTACGTTATTGGCAATGGATGTATTACCGTACAACCCGTTCACTTTCGATGCTACATAAGGAGCTGCGCGATAAGCCACGTTAAACACGCCAAGGTCTACCTCCCTCAGATCAAACCTGCTGTAAGAAACAAGTGTCGATAGCTTTAGGTTGTTGGTGAATTTGTATTCATTGTTTGAACGGAGCGTGAATCTTTTGAAGTTGTTTGTCTGAATGATGCCTTCGTCGGTGATAAGGCCGGCGCTCAGAAAATAATTGATCTTTTCACTTCCGCCTGAAATAGAAATATTATGGTTCTGCTGCAGTCCGCGGCGGAGGATAGCATCATACCAATCGGTGTTTGCGCCTGCGGCCAGTTGCGCTTGTGTAACAATGCTGTCACCGGTACCGTAATAAACACTTGCTTCTTTCACATACTTCGCATACTGATT
>DATMHB010000014.1:0-2255 GCA_035555175.1 Flavisolibacter sp.
ACACTGATTTTCAAAAAGATTTTCATTCAAAATTGCCCATCACCACCAGCACACAACTTTCATATGATTACCGCAAAAGAAATTTCAACCAATACATTTCTTATGGCTTTACGCTTCCTACATACCCCGTTTACAACCTGAATCAAACGAGCTCACAGGCGGTTGCTTCAGCGAACCAGCTCTTCGTAGCCGGTATCACGCAGGATCAGTCAAAGGGTGGCGACTACCGCGAAACATTTGTAACGTATGGTTACCTGCTGAACCAGAAAATAGACTTCGGAGACTTCGGCGGAATCTCCGGCGGATTCCGAACTGACTATTCATCCGCTTTCGGTTCGGGGTCAAAGCCTTTTACTTTCCCCCGCGGTGATGCGTACGTTCGTCCTTCAAGTTTTTCCTTCTGGCAGAATTCGGGAATTGGCAATGCAGTTGCGGAATGGAAGCTCAGGGCTGCATATGGTGAAGCAGGCATCCAGCCAGGTGCATACGACAGGCAAGTAACACTTCCCAATAGCAATATCGGCAACAACACGGCCTTCAGTCTTCAGTATGTTCAGACAAATCCAAATCTGCAGGTAGAAGTATCAAAAGAATTCGAAGCTGGAACTGACATCAGCCTGAGAGGAATGAAGGGCAACTGGCTGTCGGCCATTAACCTGAACTTCAGTTATTGGATAAGAAAAAGTGAGAACGTGATCTATCAGGTCGACATCGCGCCTTCGCAGGGGGCCAACAGCATCAAGGATAATGCAATCTTCATGTCATCGAATGGCGTGCAGGGTTCTCTGAATATCAATGCGTACAAGGGCAGGAACTTCAGCTGGGATTTTACAGGCAACATTGGCCACCAAACTTCACAGATTGACAGGATCAATGGACCCAACATCGTGTTGACGGCAAGTGCAGGAAGCACGAGCCTCGTTCTAACTGCAGGACAAAAAATTGGACAGCTGTATGGTTACAAGGTATTCCGTTCGCTGGATGAAAGAAGACAGGATGGAACGCCGTACATTGATAAGGCCGACTATGGAAAATACCAGATGGTCAACGGGTATGTAGTTGATACGGCAACAAAGGGCCTGCTGTTCACGAATGAAGTGTATGCTTTTGGCGATCCCAACCCAAAATTCAATGCCTCATTCATCAATGGATTTACGTTCAAAGATTTTCTCACATTCAGCTTCCAGATCGACTGGGTATATGGAAGTCATCTGTATAATCAAACCAAAGAATGGATGTACCGTGACGGCATTCACGGCGATTTTGACAAGCCTGTTACCATCAATGGAAGGACAGCAGCTTATGTTGCTTACTACAGAAGTGCTTATGCTGATTACTTCGGTGTTCAAAACGGTGCGCGCAATGCAACGAAGGATTATTTCTATGAAGATGCCTCTTTTGCCAGGCTTAGAAATGTTTCGCTGGCATTTGATTTCGCACGCATCGTAAACCTGAAAACATTCAGGAGACTGCAGCTGGTATTGACCGGCCGGAATCTGGTGACCATTACGGATTATACCGGGTTCGACCCCGAGGTCAGTTCAGCCACTACCTACAATTCGTCATGGGACAGAGGCATAGACCATAACTCCATGCCGAATCTGAAAACCTGGCAGGTGGGCCTCAACATCGGATTCTAATCATTCATTAAACAAAAAAAGTACAAATGAGACACAAGAATATATTTGTTGCACTGGCCTTTCTTCTGGTGATGCTTTCCGCCTGCAAGAAGCAGCTGGATGTAGTGAATCCAAACCAGGCCACACTTGAAAATGCCAAGGACGAAGCCGGCATCATTAGCCTTGCCACAGGCTCGGTTTACATCAATGGCTTCAACCAGGTGGACGTAACTACGCTCAACTGGCTTGGTGATAGTTATTTCTCGTTGGCCTATGGCTATCAGGAATTGATGGCCGATGTGCTGTCTGCAGAAGCGGCCAATCAAAGTATCAATGTTGTCAACCTTCCGGATTATGTGATCTATGATAATGGTGTAAAGCAATCGAATACTTCTTCATCAAGAAGTGTTTTCCGCATTGCCAACACAAGAGACAACCGGCAGAATAATCCTGCTTATTACGAATGGGCCTGGATGTATGCACTGAACAATGCCTGCAACAATTTGCTCGACGTAGTAGGCGACGTTAGCTTTTCCGGCGATGCTGCATCAAAACAGAATACAATAAAAGCATGGGCCTACTGGTGGAAAGGATATGCTTATTCCAGGATCGGTTCTCTTTATTATGCAGGCCTCA
>DATMHB010000015.1:0-2064 GCA_035555175.1 Flavisolibacter sp.
GTGAGTACGATCTTCTTTTTATTGCGCGCCGTATCACTTCCGTTCCATCCGAATTTTTTAGCAGTAAATGAAGTGGGCAGGCTGTCATAGTTTTCTTCTGCGATCAGGATGTCGGTTGAATCGATCTCCGGCAGGATGGCGCCTTTCTTCGGTGAGGACAACACATCAAGGATCTCGCCTTTGCCGGTATAGGTTACGGTGTCGGGCGACTGAATATTGCCGAAGGCGCTGAAGTCGAAATGCCTGATGGAATCGACAGACATGTTCCGGTTAAAGAAACTCCAGATCCTATCATCTTCGGACCCCAACCGCCAAAGGGCTACACCGGCTACTTCACTTTCATTCGCGAAGCGCATCGCATTGAAAGTAGTACCCGCGTCGGTGAAATATACTTTATGAAGTACATTGTCATCGTCTACGTAAGAATAATCGAGGTTGTAGGTGTCGTTATCGAAATCAATTCTTGCCTGCTCGTCCTTGGCAGAAGCAAGTGCATCCTGGTAGCTCAGCACCGCCACGTCGCCGGGATCTACGTCTTTACCGGTAGGCCAGTCATATCCATAAGCAGCCAGGCCAAGGATCAATTTAGAAGCAGGAATTTTTTTTGTGGCATCATCAACAGCGGCCTCGATCCATTTCTGTTCTGCAATGGGACCGGGCCTCGAACCCGGCGTGAATTCATCATAGGCCATCACAAAAATAAAATCATTGAAAGCCGCAAGCGCCTTATAATCGTAGTCTCCATTGAATGGCACCACATCCTGCGTAACAAGAAACCCTTTCGCGTGCAGTTTTGCATAGAGCTCTTTCTGAAAGGCCACGAGGGCTTCATCGGAAGTTTCTTTTAGCTCTTCGAGGTCTACATTGATGCCTGCGAATTTATTTTTAGAGAGGATAGCGATCACGTCGTTGATCAGTTTTTCCCTTTTCCCTTTATTGTTGATGATCCGGTGCACGCTTTCGCCGTGGAAAACTTTATCCTTCTCATAGAAGTTCGAAAGCATGGGCATGATGTTCACGCCCGCGCTTTTCATCACGGCCAATCCTCTTGAGTCTATTGCGGTGTAGACCGAATCTTTCGTGGGATCGATGAACAGCCATTCCGGTATCACCAGATTGAGCTTATGGATATTCCGCTGAAGCGAATAAAAGGATTGCTGGTTCCATGTTACATAAAATGCCGAGCGGATGCCGCAGGGCATCGTGGTATTGAATAAATTCCTGAATGCGGGCGGAATCTTTGGCCCATAAGGCGCATGGTTCGTCAGTTCCTTTTGAGAAATGAATTTTCGAAAGCCCCGGTATTTCCTTGCCAGCGCACTGTTCTCAGAAAGAAAGTTCTTCTGCTCCACAAGAGCTTGCTTTGCGCGCAGAGGGGGAATGGAAGGAACATATAAAAAAAGAAGCCCTATAATAAAGGCAGCCACTGCAAGGGACACGCATAATAAAACAAGGCGGCTGCTCCATTTAAAGCGCTTCCATCGCGTTGGTGAATTGGTTTCAAAAATCTGCTTTCCTTCCATATTGAATCGACATGCAAGTTCAGCTAAAGAAAAGCGTCTGGATGTTAATTACATGTTTTTTCACCATTTCGGTCAATAATCCAGCTCTAACCTGAGACGATCCCTTAGTTCTTTTACCAGGGGGTATTGCTCGATGAGCTTTTGGTATTGTTCTCTGGAGCTAAGCGGCAGATCCTGGGCTATTTTTTCCTGCTGACCCTCCGCCAGGGTGATCCCGAACTGGAGCTGGCGGTTGCAAAGCTCTTTCTGCAGGAAGGCCGAAACCTTATTCCTTTCAAATTCGAGGAACTTCTGGTTGATATTATTGTTGACCACCGCTTCAAAACTGTTCGCATCTTTTATAATGAGTTCTGCCACTTCAAAGCTTTGCCAGGCAGGGTTCTTATTATCTTTCAATTGGCCAATGTAATCCTTCCACGCTTTTTTCAACGGTTCCATTTGAACCGGATGGTCGGCCACAGCAGCCTCGTCACAGTTTTCGCTTTCAATTTTCTGGCGGATCGCTTCAAGTGAACCCAATTTAGTCTTGCCATTTTTGTGG
>DATMHB010000016.1:0-4732 GCA_035555175.1 Flavisolibacter sp.
ACCTTATGTGCGCATGAGTGATGGACATGTGCCACGTTCCGCCATGAACTGGATGCGGGAAAAATTAAGTTCAATAGGTAGCGATGAACCGGTCATCTTTCTCAATCATTACCCTCTCGACAATGGTCTCGACAACTGGTACGAAGTAGTCGACCTGCTGAAATCTAAGAACACTATAATTGCACTTTGCGGACATGGTCATAATAACCGGCCGGTACAGGCAGAAGATATTCCGTCGGTGATGGGGCGCTCCAACCTGAGAGCAAAGGCCGCGGAAGGTGGATACAATCTGGTTGACGTGCGAAAGGACTCAATCCTTTTTACGGAACGAAAACCATTCAGCGGTAATGAGAAGCAATGGACGGCGGTAAGAAATGAAATGCATCATTACGACCAGTTGAAAAAATTTGCAAGACCCGATTACGGCGTCAATGTAAAGTATCCGGTACATGCCAAATGGACATTCAGTTCCGCAGCTAACATTATTTCAACGCCCGTGGTCACCAATGGACTTGTGGTTGTTGGCAACCAGGACGGGTGGGTGGAAGCGCTGGATTTGACAAAAGGAAAATTGAGATGGAGTTACCGTACCAACGGACCCATATTCTCTTCACCCGCTGCCTCCACAGGGTGCGTTGTCTTCGGAAGTTCCGATGGAACCATTTATGCACTCAACAGCAGTAAGGGCAAATTAAAATGGCAACTGAAGACCGGTGCAGCCGTGCTCGGGTCGCCGCTGATCTTGCATGACACGGTCTTCATTGGGGGCACGGACCATAATTTCCGCGCAATTGATTTGAAGACGGGTAAGGTGTTGTGGACATTTAATGGGGTGGAAGGTCCTGTCGTGAGCAGGGCAGTTGTTGCCGAAAATAAAATTCTTTTCGGGGCATGGGACACCTACCTCTATGCGGTTGACAGGGCAACGGGACAATTGCTTTGGAAATGGAGCAATGGATCGCGCATTATCAACTATGCTCCGGCGGCCTGTATTCCTGTGGTAAAGGACGCTGCAGTTTATATTGTGGCACCCGACCGTTACATGTCTGCCATCGACATCAATACGGGAACAACTTTGTGGCGCACGAACGAAGCCGCAGTTCGCGAAAGCATTGGCTTATCGGCAGATGGAAATGTTGTGTATGGAAAGACCATGCAGGACACGATAGTCGCATTCCGTGCGCAAAAAGACAAACCCCAGCTTTTATGGAAGCTGAATGCGGGCTTTGGATATGAACATGCACCATCGATGCTCGTTGAAAAAGACGGACA
Source organism: Flavisolibacter sp. (assembly GCA_035555175.1). Classification (GTDB taxonomy): domain Bacteria; phylum Bacteroidota; class Bacteroidia; order Chitinophagales; family Chitinophagaceae; genus Flavisolibacter. The sequence continues at coordinate 1,273 of DATMHB010000016.1, forward strand.
GCTATTTTTCGGCACCAGAAATGGAGTGGTCTACGCCATTGACCCGGCGAAGCAGCAGGTGAGCTGGGCTTTCAAAATTGATAATTCCATGGTGAATACCGTCAATCCGATCAGTGCGAAGCAGGTCATTGCATCCACCATGGATGGCAAATTGTGTTTGATCGAGGCAAAGTAATTACCGCCTGCCCCGGCCCACCAGCCAAAGGATCAGCCCTACCACCAGGACCACGATAATGATGGCCGTCCAGAAGCCGGCCTTAAAGATACCTCCAACCACTTCGCACGAGCTGAGTGTCATCGCCATTGCCAAAGCAAAAATCCATAGTGAAGCAAAATTTTTCATGAGTTCGTTTTTTTTACACTTATGCAAAAGCTTTGCCGCCTGCTTGCTTATGCTCGCGCAGCTCAAAATATTTTCCCCTTGAAAGAGGTGAAATTTCTCTTGGTGCATTTCGAAAATTGCTTTCTCTTTCTCATTCAAACTGACTGCAATGCTGGTGAAAACCTTTGGGAGCGCAGTATACGGAGTGGAAGCAATGACCATTACAGTTGAGGTCAATTGGATGTCGACCGGCATTAACTACCAGATAGTGGGATTGCCGGATAATGCCGTTAAGGAAAGCATGCATAGAGTGGAAAGCACCATAAAGGCCATAAACTGCAGCATGCCGCGGACGCGTATTGTAGTGAACCTTGCCCCGGCCGATATCCGCAAGAGCGGAACCGCATTCGATCTTCCAATAGCCATCGGTATTCTCGCCGCAACAGGCTCATTAAAAAACCGCGACCTCATTGAAAGCTATGTCATCATGGGTGAGCTAAGTCTCGATGGCGCCATCCGGCCCATCAAGGGTGCACTACCCATCGCCATTCAGGCAAAAAAAGAAGATCTGAAGGGTGTCATCATTCCAAAGGCCAATGCAAAAGAGGCAGGAATGGTGAATGGACTCAATGTTTTTGGTGTAGATCACATTAATGAAGTGATCGAATTCTTTGAGAGCGGTGAGAAAAGTCTTGAAGCCATCAGTGTCGACACCCACGAAGCATTCGTCCATGGACAATATGATTTCGAAATTGATTTTGCCGATGTAAAGGGGCAGGAGAATATCAAGCGTGCATTGGAGATCGCAGCGGCCGGCGGGCATAATGCCATCCTTATCGGTCCGCCGGGGTCGGGCAAAACTATGCTTGCCCGAAGGCTTCCCACCATTCTTCCGCCCCTGACCCTGCAGGAAGCGCTGGAAACAACCAAGATCCACTCGGTAGCAGGTAAGCTTCCGGAAAATTCAACAATTGTTTCCAAACGGCCATTCCGCTCCCCGCACCATACCATCTCTGATGTGGCCCTGGTCGGCGGAGGCGGGCTGCCCCAACCCGGGGAAATTTCTCTTGCGCATAATGGGGTGCTCTTCCTCGACGAACTTCCGGAATTCAAACGTACCGTGCTTGAAGTGATGCGGCAACCGATGGAGGAACGGCGCGTCACCATCTCGCGCGCAAAAGTGGCGGTGGATTTTCCCGCGTCCTTCATGTTGATTGCTTCCATGAATCCATGCCCGTGCGGATATTATAATCATCCCGACCGGGAATGCACCTGCCCCCCCGGCATGGTGCAGAAATACCTCAACAAGATATCCGGCCCGCTCCTCGACCGGATCGATCTGCACGTAGAAGTTACACCTGTTGCATTTAGCGAGCTCTCAGGTCAGCGCAGCCAGGAAAATTCTTCAGCCATCCGCGACCGGGTCATGGCTGCAAGGGCACTGCAGGCACAGCGTTATGAACAACATGAAGGCCTTTATTGCAATGCCCAGATGAGCAGCAAAATCCTCAAGCAGCTTTGTATTATCAATGCGGCAGGCCAGCAACTGTTAAAGGCAGCCATGTTAAAGCTCAATTTATCTGCGAGGGCATATGACCGCATTCTTAAAGTGGCCCGTACCGTGGCCGACCTTTCAGCCAGCGAAGACATCAGAGTCGAGCACCTGGCCGAAGCTATACAATACCGTAGCCTGGACCGTGAAGGCTGGGCCGGATAATTCTGGCACTATAATTTATCTCTCACCAAATCATATTATTCTCAATGTCCAACTTCATCATTTACCATGTAAGTACTGTGGAGGAAGTGCATGAATGCGCCTATTCTCTGTTGAAATGCCTAGACCTTTACAATCTGAAACCGCCGGCTGACCTGGCCATTAACATTTATACAGGACAGCCTGCGCTTCTTGAGGCCTACGGCTCATTTTTCTATTCCTTCGAATTGCACGATGTAGCACGCAATGAATCCAAATATAGCCTGATCAGAAAATTTTGCTCGCAACATGCAGGCAATGTTTTATTCCTCGACTCCAATGTATATCCGGCGAAGCCATTGGAAGGTCTTTTCTCGGACCTCGCACGCGGAAATGTGTATGCTTCAGCCGGGTCGGAGAAAACTGCCCCCGCCCAGCAAAAAGATTTTGCCGTGCTGGGATTTTCTTCGCAGAACGAAAGGGCGCTCGACGCAGCCTTTATGCAGGGGAATATGCGGAACGCCGAACAATTTATTTCGCGCTATGCGGACCTGAAAGAATTCAGACTGCTGCTGAAAGATTTTTTTAACCGTTATCAGGAAGAAAGCATTCCCAACCAGGTTAAATTGATCCATTCCATAGATGCGAAGCAAATTGAAGATCAGAAAAAGCGGTTCAGGAACCTTCCCTTCTATCAGCGTCTCCTTCGAAAAATGGCGGGAAAGGCGTGGAATATCTCCGATTATGCCGTCAAAATCTAAGTGAAGGATTGTTGGCCAGCGCTCATTAGTTTACAGGTTCTTGAAATGTTTTTAATAGTAACTTGTATGCCGATTTAGCAAAGAAAAGATGAAGATTTTATTTCAGTATCTGAAGCCTCATAAATGGCTGGTCATATTTGTGTTGCTGTTGGCTTCCGTTAACATGGGATTTTCCATGCTTGACCCGATCATTTTTGGCAAGCTGATCACGCTGGCGGGATTGCAGCAGAAAGTAACTACTCCACCGGGAAGCTTTAGTTGGCACGACTTCCTTTTTATCAAAACAACGGTCGTCACAGGCTCTAAATCCGTTGCGATATACGGCGTGGTGTGGCTGCTGCTGGCTTCGATCTCCGTTGCCATGGTTAGCCGTATCGCAAAAAACTTCCAGGATTATTTTCTGAGTGTTATCATCCAAAAGTTTGGCGCCAAAGTATTCACCGATGGCCTCAAAAAGGCGATGAAACTCCCCTACCAGGATTTTGAAGATCAAAGAAGCGGTGAAACGTTGAGCGTACTGACCAAAGTGCGGGCGGATACAGAAAAGTTCATGTCGAATTTTGTAAACATTCTTTTTTCCGTATTCGTGGGCATCGTAGTTGTGGCGATATTGGCTTTTAAGATCTCTCCATTGCTGCCCCTCGTTTATTTCGGCGGCATTGCCCTGCTTATGTTCATCTGGAA
>DATMHB010000017.1:0-4332 GCA_035555175.1 Flavisolibacter sp.
GCCTCCCCTCCACTGCAATTTCCTCCAGGGTTTCGAGGCAATCGCTTACAAAGGCCGGACAGACTACAGCAACCTTCTTTACGCCTTCCTTCGGTAATTCCGCAAGCCTGACGGCCGTATAAGGTTGAAGCCAAGGATCCCTGCCCAGACGTGACTGAAATGAAAAACCGAGTTTCTCTTTTGGAATGGCCAGCTGTTCTGCCACCATTTTTGTTGTTGTCCAGCACTGGTGACGATAACAGTACTGATGTGCCGGAGAGGGCGTACTGCAGCAATCGGGCGACTGTAAACAATGGTGGCCGGTGATGTCTCCTTTTTTTATATGGCGCTCGGGCACACCATGATAGGAGAATAAGATCTGGTCATGCTGTTTCTGCAGATGAGGCCTGATGCTTTCACTGAGTACTCCGATATAATCGCTGTTGTTATAATAAGGTTTGATCAGAGTGAGTTTGAACTGGTAGCCACCCTTCTCATATTGCTTTTTCGCATAGGCTACTGCCGTTTCATAGCTCGACATCGCATAGTGCGGGTACATGGGAATAGCAATCACTTCCCCGAGGTCGGGGTTGTCGCGCACAAGTTGTTCAAAGGCGTCAGCGGGAGATGGGTTTCCGTAACGCATGGCAACGACCACCGGCATTCTTATTTCTTTTTCAAGAACAACGCTCAGCTGCTTCGAAATTACGATCAGCGGTGAGCCTTCTTTTGTCCAGATGGATTGATACGCCTCTGCAGATTTCGGAGCGCGGAAGGGAACAATGATGCCTTTGACGAGCATGGCCCTTAACAGCCATGGCTTATCGATCACCCGCTCGTCCATTAAAAATTCATCAAGGTATTTCTTCACGTCCTGTACCGCCGTCGAATCGGGCGAGCCAAGGTTCATTAAAACAATAGCCGTTTTCATAACAAGGCAACAAATGTAGGCACAACTGGTTGACCAATTGGTTCAACTCACCGGAAGTATTCATCCAGCCGATTAAAATCAGACGGTCAAATGACAGATGGATGACATAGTTATTAGGCTGGTGAGCCGGTCCAAATTACTTTTGCGCATGATCGTCCGTTAACAATGGATACACAGTATTTCAAAAATATTTCAAACTTTTTCGTCGCAGGGATCAACTACAAAAAATCTGACGCTTCTACACGCGGCGAATTTGCGATCAGCAACGAACAATATTCGAAAGTGTTGGAAAAGGCGGCGGCTCAGGGCCTCAATGAAGTATTCATTCTTTCCACCTGCAACCGCACCGAGATCTACGGCTTTGTGCACTGCGCCCCCCAACTAATAGATCTGCTCTGCTCCGAAACCTCAGGGAATGCTGAAAACTTCATGAGGTCAGCTTACGTGAAGAATGGAATGGAAGCTATCGAACATGTGTATCATGTGGCTGCAGGACTTGATTCGCAAATCCTTGGCGACTATGAGATTGTTGGGCAGCTGAAGATGGCCGTGAAGTTTGCAAAGGAACAGGGGTTTGTCGGCGCGTTTACTGAGCGTCTGATCAACTCAGTTCTCCAGGCTTCAAAATCCATTAAGAACAATACGGAGTTGAGTGGGGGTACCGTTTCGGTTTCTTTTGCAGCCGTGCAATATATCCGCAACAGGGTGAAGGACGTTGCTTCTAAAAATATTTTGTTGCTGGGTGTAGGCAAGATCGGTCGCAATACCTGTAAGAACCTCGTTGACTATCTCCATACAAAAAATATCAGCCTTATAAACAGGTCACCTGAAAAAGCCGGGGAGCTGGCCGGTGAACTGGGCTTGCGTTCGGTACTTGCCGAAGACCTTGCAGCAGAGATCCGCGTTGCCGATATTATTCTGGTAGCAACAAATTCTCCCCAACCGGTGATTTTGAAAGAACACCTGGCCGGACTGGATAAAAAGTTGATTATTGACCTTTCAATTCCGTATAATGTTGAACCGGGCGCGCGTTCGCTTTCGAACGTAGAGCTGGTAAATGTAGATGAGCTTTCCAAGATGAAAGATGAAACGCTGAAGATGCGGATGGCGGAAGTGCCAAAAGCAAAGGCGATCATTATTGAATTGATGAAAGAATTTGAAGAATGGTGCGAAATGAGAAGACATGTGCCTATGCTAAGAGATCTCAAATTGAAATTGAAAGAATTGTATCATCATCCCCAATCTGCTCGCGTGGTTACATGTCCGAAAAAAATGGATCTCCACATCCAGCGGGTATTGAATGAAACAGCCGGCAAGATTAAAGTCCGGAATCAGCGCGGTTGTCAATACATTACGGCGCTGAATGAATTCATAAGCGAAAGAAATTAATGTCAAGGGTTTTACGAATCGGCACCAGAGACAGTCAGTTGGCTGTATGGCAGGCCACCCTCATACAGAGCAATCTCCTCCGGTCTGGCTTTTCATCTGAACTGGTTTATATGAAGAGCGAGGGCGACCTGGATACTGTAACACCTTTATATGCGCTCGGAGTACAGGGCGTATTTACCAAAACGCTGGATGCGGCATTACTCAATAACCGGATAGACCTCGCCGTGCATTCGATGAAGGATGTGCCGGTGCAATTGGCACGCGGCATCCGGCAGGCCGCCGTTCTTCAAAGAGCCTCGTCAAATGATATTCTTGTTTACAAGGATCCGGCAGACCTTCAGGCATTGGGTTATCATCAGGGACAATGGTCGGATGTTAGCAGGCCGAAAGCCCTGACCATCGCAACGGGTTCCGTTCGCAGGATCGGGCAATGGAAGAACAGGTTTCCCGATCATACGTTGGAAAATCTTCGCGGCAATGTAAATACGAGATTGAAGAAACTCATTGATCACAACTGGAACGGAGCCATCTTTGCGGCCGCTGGCCTCGAACGCATCCATCTTCGTCCGGAAAGATCGATCGATCTCGACTGGATGTTGCCTGCACCTGCGCAGGGAGCGATCGTTGTCGTTTGCAGGGACGACGATGATTTTGCGAATGAGGCCTGCCATGGATTCCATGACGATGCCACTGCATTATGTACGGCTATTGAACGCGATTTTTTGTCAGCCCTGTTGGGCGGCTGCTCTACGCCGATCTCTGCCCTTGCACAGATCTGTGATGGAGAAGTTCATTTCAAAGGGAATATTGTAAGTCCGGACGGAAAAGAAAAAGTAGCTATAGAAAAAAAGCTTCCGGTTGCCGGAGCTGCCAACCTCGGCACTGCCGCAGCAAAGGAAATTCTTTTGCAGGGAGGCCACCCGATAGTGGAAGAGATCCGGAAAAAAGGACTGGGGTCTAATGTTGAAATTTAAAATTTTGTCCACCAGGCAACTCGATCCTTCGCTGGTTGAGCTGGCGAAGCAGCAAGGTATTGAGATCACGGAAATAGAATTTATTTCCATTCACCCCATTTCAACGGAAGACAAGTTGAAAGAAGTACAGGCCTGGGCAATGGCCGCAGAATCTTATGCGGCCTTCACCAGCGCGCATGCGGTAACGAGCGTTGATAAATTTTTGCACCAGCACCATACCGTGCTGGCTACTGACTGGAAAATATTTTGTTTGCAGGGGCGAACAAAACAGGCCATAATGAATGCGGCTGTACTTAACCGTGATATTGTCGGCGAGGCAGCCAATGCAACTTCGCTCGCACGCCTGATCGTTTCAAAAGGAGTGAAAGAGATCATTTTTTTTTGCGGCGACAAAAGAAGGGATGAACTTCCCGATACATTGAAAAAGCAGGGTGTGATGGTGCATGAAGTGGTAGTTTACGAAACGCGTGAGCGGCCGGCCGAGATTCGTGACGGTTTTGATGCGGTGCTCTTTTTTAGCCCCAGCGCGGTTGAAAGTTTTTTTTCCCGCAACCAACTGCCGGCACGCACCGTTTGTTTTGCGATCGGGGACACTACGGCGCAAAGCATTTCGAAGCATACCGCCAACAAGGTTTTGACAAGCGGCATTCCGGAACAGGAAGCTGTTGTAAACCTCGCAGCGTCATATTTGAATAGTAACGAGTTTAAAAACATCTGATCGGCAAACGCCTCAGCAATAAGCAATCGAATGAGCCAGTTAAAAAATGATCTTTTACTAAGAGCTTTAAGAAATCAAAAAGTTGAACGGCCTCCTGTGTGGATGATGAGGCAGGCAGGAAGGTATCTGCCCGATTATATCAAGCTTCGTGATAAATACGATTTTTTTACGCGCGTGCAAACGCCCGAGCTTGCAACTGCCATTACACTTCAGCCGGTAGACCAGGTGGGCGTGGATGCTGCCATCATATTCTCCGACATCCTTGTAATACCCCAGGCGATGGGCGTGGAAGTTCTCATGGAAGAAGGAAGGGGGCCGTCTTTGCCCAAAACGGTTCGCTC
>DATMHB010000018.1:0-2443 GCA_035555175.1 Flavisolibacter sp.
AAAAACAAATGAAAGAATTTTCCTGCGGTATGTTCAGCACATGAGGATCTGTTGGTGCCACATGCGGAAACTGTCCCGACTCGCCTACCGAATTTTACAGAACAATAATGAAACTATGAAACATAATTGTAGAAGATCACATAACAGAAGCCGTGGATCCCAGGCCGGTTACGTGTTTGCGGCCCTCATGGCCATTCAGCCTTTTATCAATGACGAAGTCGATTTCAGCCGCAGATCCAACCTTGTACGCTTTGTTTTCCGGATTTGTCTGGCGGTGGTCGTTGCGGTCCTCAGCCGGTATACTTCAGTCAACCCACCGCAATCGATTGAAAAGAAAAATCCCGGACTTCCGCACTGACGGATGAAGCAGACCGGCACAAATTTCCCCATAATAAGAAAAGGTGGTTCTAAAATTCCACCTTTTCTTATAAGACCGAGACCATAAATACTAAAAATATTAGCCGCAGGATTGGTTTGGTATTTGGATGATATTTGAAAACGAGCATATGAAAGCAAATACAAATAATGAAAGGGACCAACGTCCTTCCAACACCATCAAGGACCCCGATGATTGGACAACTGGCAACGAAGAAATGACGGGGGCGCAAAAATCGTATTTGAAAACACTGTCTGAAGAAGCAGGTGAAGCCCCTGAGGAGGATCTCACAAAGGCAGAGGCATCGAAAAAAATTGATGAATTACAGGAGAAGACAGGAAGGGGAAAAGAAAGATAAAGGAAGTGATGAGATCGAGCAGCTTTAAATTCACACCATACGGCAACGCATAGGTGCCGATAAAGAAAAAGCGGGACGTTGGCGTCCCGCTTCAATGAATATCATTATCCGGCGATCACGATTGCTTGATCAGCTTCAATGTCTGTTTCTTATTCGCCTGGGTGATCTCGATAAAATACACACCCGCGCGCCAGCTTTTTCCGAAATGCAGGGTACTGCCCGGCGTTACACCTTTTTTGGTCTCGATCACCCTCCCCAGATTATCCATTATTTTAATGCTCACCGGCTGCGTAGAAACTCCCGAGGTGTTGATCACAAATTCAGACCGGCTGGGATTTGGCGTCGCCTTTACTGCCAATGCAGTCAGTACACCCGGTCTTTCCGGCGCACGCTGAGCTACGGTAATGTCACTGTGGTCATGAGGCACGTCAACGGTGACAGTCTGTGTGCTCACATTGCCCGGACCGTCTTCCGCCCTGACCGTGATGGTATATATTCTTCCATCGCCTGAACCTGCGCGTTCTGCTCTCAGTCTCACATGGTGCGCATCCAGGATCTCCCAGTCATCCTCTGTATCGCCATCACCCGTTCCATTATCAGCTTCGTTGCTGGTTATACTTAAACTTGTAGTGACTGGTCCGCAGTTGTCGGCAACATCATAGTTCACCGTTATTTTGCGCATCTTATGATTGGCGGGAAACAGGGACGAAGGATCAACAGAAACTGCCGTGATCACCGGAGCTTCCCTGTCTTCAACCAAAATTGTCTGTTGGCAGGAAGCGGTATTACCATTTGCATCTTTCACTGTCCATTCGATGGTTGTTATTCCTTTAGGATAAGCTTCGGTCAGTGGCTTATTGTCGCTGCGCACACCAGTGATGTTTGCAATTTCACAATTGTCCGTTGCAGCAGGGCCTTGAACATTCACTTTAGCGGAGCATAAGCGATCGTCTGTAGGAGCGGTCTTGTTTTCTGCACAGGAGGTGATCAGCGGCGGCGTATGATCCACCGCCAGTACCGTAAAGCTGCACGAGTCGGATTGTCCGACAACGTTGGAAGCAATGAGCGTCACTTTTAATTTGCCCTGGTTCACAACCGTGCCCGGAGCAGGCGACTGGCTGATGGAGGTGGCGTTGATTGCTGTTCCTGATGCTGTAAAATCAGGGAGGATGGCAACGCAATTCGCATCCACCTCAATCTCGTGGTTGCCTGGCGGACAAATAATGGAAGGGCCTACATCAGCGACGGTATTTGAAACGGCGCTTTCATTTTGAAAACGGTCCAGCGCTGTAACCAGATAAAAATATTTCTTATCCGGCGCAATGGTTTTATCGGCGAACGCAGCCGTATCATTTACGGTTATCGCTAAAAGATTGTTTGCATCGTTAATGTCGATGGCCGGACTCTCAGCGCGGTACACGGCAAATCTTTTCACCTTATCCAACTCATTGGACGCTGCGGGAGGAACCGTCCAGTTCAATACCACCGAATCATTGGCCCATTTTTTTGCGCAAAGATCCGATGCAGCAGCAGGCGGCTGATTGTCGCGCCATGGCATCAGTGGTTGCAACGACGGCTTTTGATAAAAGAAAAGCCGCAGTGAATCCCTGAACCCGAGCTTATTGGCCGCCCGAAGACTTGTTGTATTGTAAATGGATTGACCATATACATTCGGATAGGATCTGTTGAGGCGCATTTCATTCGGGATC
>DATMHB010000019.1:0-3806 GCA_035555175.1 Flavisolibacter sp.
CAATGGATTATTTTATCATGCCCCCGATGTTCCATTTTTCTGGGGACGCGGCGACGGCTGGATGGCAGTCGGCATGAGTGAATTGTTACGCTCTCTTCCTGCAGACAATCCGGATCGGACAAGGATCATGCAGGGCTATAAGTCGATGATGGCATCACTCCTCAAGTACCAGGCGGAAGATGGAATGTGGAGACAATTGATCGACGATCCGGCATCGTGGAAGGAAACTTCGTGCACAGGTATGTTTACCTTTGCATTTATCACCGGCGTAAAGGAGGGTTGGCTCGATAAAAATGTTTACGGTCCCGCAGCCATGAAGGCCTGGCTTTCGCTGGTAAAATACATCAATGAAAATGGAGACATTACCGACGTATGCGAAGGAACGAACAAGAAGAATGACCGCCAGTATTATCTTGACCGGAAAAAAAATATTGGTGACCTTCATGGGCAGGCGCCGCTGCTTTGGTGCGCCACTGCCTGGCTACGTTGAATGATCAATTTTTTAAAATGAAAAGATTATTTGTCCTTGTTGCACTGATCTCATTTTCCTTAATGGCTTTCGGGCCGGGGCCCGGAATGTCGAGACATGAAGCAAAGAAATGGTTCAGGAAAAAAGAGTGGCTGGGAGGACTGAAGCTCCAGCCGCACAAATCTGTGGACGTGCAGGAATTTGCAAGGCAGTACGCCACGAATAAAAAGTATTGGGATGAAGCTTTTGCATTTTTGAGAGATCATGATCTGAATGCGCTCGCCAAGGGAAAATATCCGATCGACGGTGATAATGTAACTGCGTCAATTACGGAAGCAGCGACCAAGGACTTCGATAGTACGCAGTGGGAATCCCACAGAAAGGTCGTGGATCTGCAATACGTGATTTCAGGAGAGGAGAAAATGGGAGTATGTCCCCTATCAAAGGCAACGGTTACCAGGCCGTATAATGAATCGAGAGATGTGGCGAATTATTCTGCCAAAGGAAAGATCTACAGCGCGACGCCCGGTGCATTCTTCCTGTTTTTTCCCGGCAATGCCCACCGTCCGAACATCACCCCGGGCGGTAGGCTGGTGGATAAAAAAATTGTCATTAAGGTAAAGGCTGCAAGCTTTGATTAGAACGGTCTTGTTTTAATGCGATCGCGGCAAACCTCACCTAACGTTGAATACGTTGATTGCTCCGGGACGCGAAATCCATTCCACAAAGCGAACATGCAATACTTCTTTTTTTCGCATCATACCAAACCAGATAGATAAAACAAAGCCCTCTTTGGGCGCGTTTGCTTATTCTGCATGTTAATGCCTTGCAGCCCGCTAAAGATTATTTCTTCGCACTTACTCTCCAAATAGTATTGCCGGCGTCATCTGCTACGAGAAGCGATCCATCAGCCATGACCGCTACACCCACGGGCCTGCCGTAAACTTCATTCTTTTTTTCATCTGCAATAAAGCCCGTAAGAAAATCTTCAGGGCCACCGGACGGCCTTCCGTTTTTAAATGGAACGAAAGCAACCTTATAACCGGCGAACTGGGAACGGTTCCATGATCCATGTTCGCCTACAAAAGCGCCGCCACGATATTTCTGTGGGAACGCATCCCTTGTGTAAAATGCGAGTCCGAGACAGGCAGTGTGCGCACCCATGGCCACATCGGGAACAATGGACTTCGCAACAAGGTCCGGTCTCTGTCCCTTCATCCTCGGATCTTCATGTGGGCCAAAATATGCATAGGGCCATCCATAAAATCCGCCGTCCTGTACCGAAGTAAGATAATCAGGTACGAGGTCGTCGCCAAGATTGTCACGCTCATTCACCACCGTCCATAACTTCTTTGTCTCTGGTTCCCATGCAGTGCCGATCGGATTTCGAAGTCCGCTTGCATACAAACGCTCACCTGTTCCGTCAGGGTTGATCTCGAGAATGCATGCCCTGCGGTTCTCGGCTTCAATGCCATGTTCCGCATTGTTGCTGCTCGATCCCGTAGATACATAAAGTTTTTTACCATCGGGACCTGCAATGATATTCCTTGTCCAGTGATTATTGTAGCCGCCGGGGGTAAGGTCAAGGATCTTTTGTCCTTTTTCAGTCACTTCGGTTTGTCCGGGCGTGTACGGATATCTATAAATGCCGTCGGTATGACCGACATAGAGCCAATTATTTAGCACGAGCATGCCCAGTGGCTGATTGAGGCCTTTCATGAACACCTTTTGCAGATCAGGCTGTCCATCACCGTTAGTATCGCGGAAAAGAATGATGTCGTTGGCGCTTCTCTGCCGGTTCGTTTGCGACTCGGATACCAGCAGGTCTCCGTTCGGCGTAACATAAAACCATCTCGGGCTGTTAAGTCCCCCCGCGTATTTCGTTACCACGAACCCTTCGGGTGCCGTTGGCGTTTTTCCCTGTGGCCAGCCGATCACCCTGCTGTTGCGCGTAACATCAGGTGTGGCATAGGGCTCAGGAAGAGCCGCGTTCGGACTTGCGATACCGACTGACGTATTCTTCTTTTGTGAAGTACATGTTGACGTGAAGACGGCAGTGGCAAAAGCTAAAAGAAAAAGTTGCGTATGTTTCATATGAATGTCTTGACCAGCGTGAATATTGGTTGAACCGGACAAAAATACAGCAGGAATAATAGTGCCTCTATTCTTTTATAAGGACTTCAGTTTGCCCTGGCCGTATTGCTGAGGCAACGATTGGACCACGCATTCCGGATCGGTTCAGGTCACTCAATGGGATTGCTTTTTCCTTCTTGCTTTTACCTGCGCTTCATACAGTGAGGCAGGGGCAAGGCCCTCCCTGTTCTGACCCTCCCACACGCCATCGGGCCGCCCCTTAAGCCGGCCCTCATATTTTCCTCCCTTCAAACCGATGCAATAGTTCTTTCCATTTACATACGGACTTTGAACCGCAGCTCTTTTAGCCGTGCAGTTCCACAGGATTTGCGTTACGCCGCTCCATCCATGGCCGCTGCCCCAGTTACCGCGGTCCTGAACATTGATCTCTCCATCGGTTATGATGTTATCATACAAGGTACCCATGGCCCATCGATGGTGAGGGCCGATATCGGCATGCGTATTTTTTGCGGTGCAGTTATAAAAGACATTGGGTCCGCGCACCCGCGCGCCGGTGACATAATCATGCCGGCCTTCCGTTGTATGACAGTTCTGAAAAAGATTCATCTGCCCGGTGTTATTGAAAGAATAACGGCGGCCTCCGGTAATGATCGATTTTGCATCAAAGCAATTACAGTTATCGACCGTAACATTTCTTGCATCATCGTCGAGGTTTACGCAGCTGTACCCAAAATAGCGGGCCGTTACATTTCTCACCCAAGCGTTTTCGATCTTATTGAAATGTATAGCGTCCCAACCGTGGTTCTCGGCGGTATCGCTGTCGAACTCCGACTCACAATACAGGTCTTCAATGCCTACCTCACGGATCCTTCCTTCAAAACTGTATTTGAATATGGAAGGCTGGCCGTATTTGGTTTCCATGGCCATGACAACGGGGTTATCTATGTATATCCTATTGCCTTCAATGGCTGTGATCACCCTTTCAAACTGGAGATCGTATTCTGGCGGTGTCCATTGCTTTGTGCCGCCCCGTGCTTCGATCTGGTCCATTTTCAGATCGCTGATCCATTGGACCGTACCTGGCCTGAATAAAACAATGCTGTCACCCTTGTGATACTGTTTCGATGAAGCTACAGTGAAAGATTTTGCACCTACCGGAACGAAAGCATCGGTGATCATTATGCGGGAATCCCTGATCTCTTTTATATTGCCTTTTCCTGTTACCTGTATCAGCGCTCTTTGC
>DATMHB010000020.1:0-4439 GCA_035555175.1 Flavisolibacter sp.
CCAGTCCACCCTCAAGGATCTCATCCCAGCCCATGAATTTTTTTCCCTTCGATTCAACGATCTTTTCCAATCTCTTTTCAAAATAGCTCTGTACCTCCTCCATCGTCTTAAGGTTTTCCTTTTGCATCAGTGCCTTAATGGCGTCTGTTTTTTCCCAGAAGTTCTTCGGACATTCATCGCCGCCCATATGGATGTAATCAAAAGGGAACAGCTCTGCCAGCTGGCCTACGATCTTGTCAAGGAACTCATATACTTTTTCGTTGGCAGGACAAAGAGTGTTATCGATCAGTGCGATCGGCGGTGCGCCATGAGACCAGTCCATAATCGTTTCGCCCGACCGTACTTTATAATTTTCCGCACCCGGTGTACACGATAACTCAGGATAAGAAACCACAGCGGCGAGACTATGGCCCGGCACATCGATCTCAGGCAGGATATTGACAAAACGTTCCTTTGCATACTGAACCAATTCCCTGATATCATCCTGGGTATAGAAACCTCCATAGTTGCGCGGTTCATCCGGCGCCGGAGGGGTAAAGCTTCCGAAATAACCCACCTTCTTTACGTTCCATGCACCCACCTCGGTAAGTTTGGGAAGTCCCTTGATCTCAATCCTCCAGCCTTCATCATCGGTCAGGTGCAGGTGCAACAAATTGTATTTGTAACGTACCATCTGGTCGATGAACTGTTTCACTTCATCCTTAGTAAAGAAATGACGTGTCACGTCGAACATCAGTCCTCTCCATCCAAAACGTGGATAGTCTGTGATCTCAACGGCAGGCACTACCCATTTTACATTGCTGACCGCTGTTTTGCTTTCAATTTCTTTTGGAAGAAGCTGAAGTAGTGTTTGCGCACCATAGAACAGGCCCGCAGGCTCATTTGCCCTGATGGTGATATTTTTTGGAGTTACTGAAAGCGTATATCCTTCATTGCCGATCTGTGCATCTTTTTTGTTATTCAGCAAGAAACTGATGGTCGCCGAGGGCGAAGCGTTTGTTACTGTTACCCTTCTGCCGGCCGCGGTTGTAAGCCTGTCTTTGAGCAGACTGACAACTCCTTTTACAGCTGCCTGCTGAACAATAGCGATGGTAACATTCTGTGGCAATACCATTTGTCCCTTTGTCGCCCGAAGCGAAACCGGCTCAGGTATAATGGCAATGCTATTACTGTTTGTTTGGGCGCTACTTAATGTTGAAATGAAAACAACGAAAATAAAAATGAGTTTATTCATACAGCTGGGGTTTTAAAAAACGGGAGCAACTCCCGTATTATTTTACAAATTCATTAGCGACCATTTGGCCGATCTCTCGTCCCTGAATAGCGCCTGCATCCACACCAGTGCGGTAATGGATACCGCCAAACACGCGGCTGATGGATGCTTCGGCTGCAGCCTGATCAAACGATTGAAACTTCCGTTTCATGCCAATGTATTCAAGGTCGCTGGTATCTTCAAATGAAAAATTCCCGAACATTTTTGTTAGCACAGCAGCCGCCGATGCAGAAATGCCGCTGTGACCGCTTGGATGTTCAGGAAAAGGTGGTGTTTGTAAAATAGGTTGCCAGTCGGGGTCGATAGATTCGTTGATTACGGTTATGGGTCGAATATGCTGGTACTGGTATTTTGTTTTCCAGCAACTAATGATGGCATCAAATATGGCGGCCGAAGTAAGGGCGTACGCCTTTGCCGTTTGCACGGCATCAGCTTTTTTGTCCTTGCAGGCGATTCCTGTAATACCCATCCAATGCCCAACCGGGGTAATTTTTTTATTTGCGTACATCATATGACCCGAGTGCTCAACCACAAAAGGATTGTCGTCCCAATAGCGCGCGACGTCTCTTTGTTCATCTGTAAGACGAGTGCTGATCGTATATACTTCTTGCACTGATTTAAAAAACGGACTGTTCTTATTCATGCTGAAGGCCGGGGGTGGCGGGCATTGAACTTCCTTTGCTGAATCCAGGAACAAAGGTTTGATCTGATACCAGTACGGCTCCGATGCGTCAACATAATCCGGAGGCGTTGGACGCCATCTTCCCGTGTCATTGCTACCAAGGAATTTCGGCATACCACGCGTTTGCTTGTATTGATCGATAGTGGTCCGTTCAAGAATTTTTTTTCCGACACTTTCTCCAAAGCTCATGGAGTTATTGTAGGTGGCTTCGTTAAGAAGCGATCTGAAATCACCAAACACCTTGTTCTCATATCGCTTCAGTGTGTCTATCGAGAAAGTAACTTTTTCGGCTACTGTAAAAAAAGCTTTCGTAGCCGCTAAAAGATAATTGTAGGACTTATTCTTTTCGGGCTCCGGCATGGTGCTAAAGCCATGCATTTTGGCAGCGATGGATACGCTGCCGGGTTCCTGAAACCTAATGGCTTCGTACGCTGCAAGGGAAGTATAAGCATAGATACGGCTGGAAACTGGCGGTGTGAATACATCGTAAATGATGACTTCGGTTAATTGTTTTTCGTTCCGGTGGAGGAGGTCGGCATCTGTTGCCAATGCCGGATCAGGCTTTGTTCTGGCACTGCAAGCGCTCAACATAAAAACGATCGCACAAAACATGGTGGCTTTCATATAGCGTATAAATAAAAAATTCGGTGGCACTATTGCTTACTTCTGCTTGATTTATTTTTCAGCAGAAGCCAGGACGGGGAACCATTGTTCCATTTCTTCATTATCGCAGGCGGAATATTTCCCAAAGGAAATTTTGCATTGCCCAAAACGATATCGATGTTGCCGTCGCCATCCAGATCGCCGGCGTCCATCGTCAGCCATCTTCCTGCATCCGCCTGGGGAAATGAAAAAGGCTGATAGGAATCACCGCCCTTATTGTCCCAATATAAAAAACTTTCCTCAGGCCGGTGTTCGTAATCGGGAAAATAAGAAATAGATGCGATATCAAAATCTCCGTCGCCGTCAAAATCCCTGGCCATGGCCTTGCATGCTCCATTCATCGGGAGAAAAACTTTTTCTTTAAAATTATTTTTTCCGTCGTTCATATAGATACGGATGCCGTGATAGGGTTTCAGGATTGGAGGATAATCGCCATTATCGCCATTTGTTGCTACTATATCAGGATGTCCATCCCTGTTCAGATCAGCCAGTTCAAATGAATTAGAGCCGTAGGAAGGCGGGAACTGCAAAATACGTTTTTCTTCGAATTGGCCATTGCCCCTGTTGTAATAAATGAACATGCCTTCGTCGCCCTGCGCCATCAGGGTGATGACGTCGGGAAGACCATCGCCATTCATATCCATCGTTTGTGTTTTGATGGCACCGGGAAGCGGGCGCAGAATATGTTTCGAATATTTTGAATCGCTGATCTTTTCAAACCAGCTTACTGCACCTGAGAGATTGCCGAATTCACAAACCAGAATATCCTGGAGCCCGTCTCCATTCAGGTCAACGTACTCTGCATATACAGGGCGCTGCAGGCTGTCAAGAACTATTGAAGACGGCTTTCCCCGAACCCGCAGTGAAAGGCTTCCCTTCTTTTCGTCGGAGGGATAGAGGACACCCATGGCCAAAGACCAGGTGCTGTCGCCACTGATGCGAATATTAACGACACCCTCGCCAACACTAAGCGAATCCTGAACCTGGCCATCGGGAGACACTGTATACATTCGTTTCAATACTGCATCGGCAAATACCAACTGATGTTGATCCTGCTGGACCTGCACGCAGGTGGTAGCCGGATCGGGAACAGAAAATGATGGAATGCCTATATCAAACTGCTTGAATCCGATTGTAATGTCCGGCTCCTTTTCCTCCAATGAATCGGGTGATTGCAAGGCATAATAGCGAACGATCCGGTCCCAATCCGCAATTGGCATTGCCCCGGGCACCTTTCCGTTCTCATAATAATTGCCCGTTGGAAATCTCCCAAAGCCGAGAAAGGCGCCCATTTTTGGAAGCACATAATTGATCCACGTCTTTGAATCCAGCATGCCGGGATCCGGCAAACGGTGGCACGACTGGCAGTGTACTTTTGCCAACTCCTCTCCTTCTCTTGCTTCCCTGTCTTCACAGCCCGTTCCATAAACAACGATCATTGTGATCAGCGCCAATACTACGGTCTTCTTCATGCAAAAATTTTAATCCTGGTAATCGCCATTCAATTCACGGGGACATTTCTTTTATTTCCTTTAGTATCTGTTATTTCTATCGAGCTAACCTGATCGTTCACCTGGATGAACCTTGAGGACTGCGAAAGAAAGGACGCGCCGTAATAAAATTCTTTTCGCCCGGCCTTTCCATTTTTTAATTTGATGATAGCGCTGGCATCGTCGGGCGCCACAGGAATTATTTTAAAATGATGATTCACTTTATACGCTTCCAGCGGCCCTCGATTCTGTCCCGCTGCGATCAATGGTTGCTCGTCTCCACCAATGAGCGTTACAAGCGCCTTACCGTTTCCCGTGATGCAAATGCCAG
>DATMHB010000021.1:0-4590 GCA_035555175.1 Flavisolibacter sp.
TAAGCTGGAGTCATTATCGATTAAAACAGGCAGGTGGATGGCCGATTCGATGTGGCTGACAATGCTGCTGCCAGGCAAAGGTTTCAGGAAGGAATGGTTGATTCCCTTGTTAACGTCAACAAAGCCCGGCATACCAATACCTACACCTACGATCTTCTCTTTTGAGATGCCCGAGTTTTTTATGAAACGATCAATGTGCTGCGTAAGCTCTTCCAGCGCGTTCGGATTATTGGTGAGCGGCAGCTGCACTTTTTCTACCTCGCCCACGAATTGGTTTTGCATGTTGAGGAGGGCGATCCTGGTGATCAGTTGGTCCATGGCTACCGACACCACATACATCAGGTCGGGCTTCAGGGCATAGGTTTGGGGTCTGCGGCCGCCGGTGGAGTTGGCGTAGCCGGTTTCCACGACCTTACTTTCTTCCACCAGTTCATTGAGAACTTTAATGGTAAGGGGCAGGCTTTTTTCGGTCAGGAAGCTCAGGTCGGAGGACGACAGGTTGCCTGCGAAATATAATTCCTTCTTGATTTTTCTTTTGTAAGCAGTCTGTTTATCGAGCATCGGCAGTCGTATTTATCTAATGTCAGTTCGATAATTTTTTAGGAAGCTGTATAATAAACATGCCTAAGTTAGGGAACTTTTATAATAATTTTAAAAAGTTGGAAAAAAATTTATGAACGGTTGGATCGGCTGGTCGAGTGGGGTTCGCCAGCCAGTAGTGGTGAAGAAAGTTTGTTAATGCAGGCGATTGTTGTCTAATGTGATCTATACTGCGGGACCTTTTATCTATTGACGTTTGTTTTTACTTATAGGCCTACCCCTGGCTTCGGCTTTACTGTTCTGTACTTAAAATTTCGTCCTCTGTAGAAAGAGCTTTGTATTCCATTCGGCGATCTTTGCCTCCTTTCGGCCTTTCTCCATTTGCTGCTCACAATTTCCATTGCCGTTCACGGTCTTTACGGTTGGTAGACTCATATTCATTTTCGGTTTACAAATCCTGATCTTCACGCTTGGCTTTTAGTTGACAAAACGAAAGGGCAGGTCTTTACGGGTAATGCTTGGGGTGATTACGACATCGAATAATCATTCTTGTTTGGGCGTGCCCCTGCGGGTCGGGCTATCCGCTGCAAGTCCTCGCGCAACATTCTCTCAGCCTTTATCATAATTGCGTGGCTGCGGGCTTTCGCTTCTATCCCTCACGCGGCTGAACGGCAATGAATTAATGTACCGGAACATTTGATGTTCGCAGTTCATAGAAGGAATTCAAAATCATAATGTATCCTGCCGGGGCGTAACGAAAAGGTAAGCACTGAGCCTACTATTGTCCTCGCTCTCGCTCTGTTCCTCGCTCTGTCCGTCGAAGCCTTGGCGTAGGTGGACTCTGTCCGTCGAAGCCCCTTGGCGTAGACGGGCTCTGTCCGTCGAAGCCTTGGCGTAGGTGGGACTCTCTTTCTTTTCTCTTTCTGCATTGGCGTCACTTAAAATCCCTTGAATCCAAAAAAACATTTTCAGTCCTCTGCTTTTTTGAATCTTTCATGATCGGCTCCGCCGACCTGTCCGGAAACGCAAACGTGGCTACGTTCGGAATTTGATCCTGCGCCGGCGTCAGCACCCTTAGTAACTTTGAAATATTATAACACCGCTGAACGATCACATGGATCACTTCTCCTTCAATCTGCAATTTGCCCCACAACATGATCAGGGTCGATTGCAATATCTCCTTACGCTGCTGATCGAAAAGATCAGGAAAGATCACCGCATTCGCCCATCCTGTTTCGTCTTCAATGGTCATAAAACAAACACCCTTTGCCGTACCGGGCCGCTGCCGCACCAGGACAATCCCCGCAACCCTGATCACATCGCCGTCTTTTTGATTGGCCAGTTCCTTTATCGGCAGCACGTGAAGCTGTGACAACTTTTCCCTTATAAAACTTACGGGATGGGCTTTTATAGAAAGCGATGTTGAAGCATAATCCTGCACTACATGTTCCGATGTGGTCATTAGCGGCAGTGCAATCTTCTCTCCTTTTTCTTCGGGTGAAGCCTGTCCCTTAAAAAGGGATACCGGTGTATCTTTCGTCGACACTTTCCATAATGCGTCCCTGCGGTCTAGCCCCATAGAACGGAATGCATCTGCCTCTGCCAGCTTTTCCAGTGCAGCCTCTGTAAGTCCAATATTCCTCAATTCGTGAATACCCGTGAATGGCTTTGTCCTGGCTTCTACCAACCGTTGAATATCCAGCTCACGAATGCCATTGATCTGGCGGAAGCCGAGTCTTATGGCACAATATTTACCCGGCGTTGCTTCCAATGTGTTATCCCAAAAGCAATGATTGATATCAATGGGCAACACTTCAACCCCGTGCTGCCGCGCGTCGATAATAATTTGTGCAGGCTGATAAAATCCCATCGGCATGCTATTGAGCAGCGCGCAGGCAAAAACATCCGGATAATAATGCTTCATCCACGCAGAGACATAAACCAGCAATGCAAAGCTGGCGGCATGGCTTTCGGGGAAACCATAAGATCCAAAGCCTTCCAGTTGCCGAAACACCCGTCTTGCGTATTCTTCGGTATAGCCATTGTTGATCATTCCGTTAATCAACTTCTTTTCAAACTGCGATACCAAACCCGGAAGCTTAAAAGTGGCCATGCTTCTTCTGAGTGCATCGGCTTCTGCCGGCGTAAATCCGGCCGCCACAATGGCTATCTTCATTGCCTGTTCCTGGAAAAGGGGTACACCCAGTGTTCTCTTTAAGATATCTTCGAGTTCTTTCGATGGATATTCAACCGCCTCTTCATTGTTTCTTCTTCTGAGGTATGGATGCACCATGTCGCCCTGAATAGGACCAGGCCTCACGATGGCCACTTCAATAACGAGGTCATAAAAATTTTCCGGCCTTAATCGCGGCAGCATGCTTTGCTGTGCACGGCTTTCGATCTGAAATACGCCAATGGTATCGGCATGTGAAATACGCTCATATACAGCCGGGTCATCCTGCGGAATATTAGCCAGTGTGAGTTCCAAACCATAATGCAGTTTAGCCAGATCAAAAGCCTTTCGGATGCAGGTAAGCATGCCCAATGCCAGCACATCGATCTTCATAAAGCCCAATGCATCGATATCATCTTTGTTCCATTCAATGCAGGTACGGTTTTCCATTCTTGCATTCAGTATCGGGCAGAGGTCGGACAGTTTTCCTTTTGTGATCACAAAGCCGCCCGTATGCTGGCCCAGCTGTCTCGGGAAACCTTGGTATTCATTGGCCAGCTGCAACACTTTCTGCAGATGCCTGTCCGACGTATTTAATCCCTGGTGCTCTACCCCGTTCTGTATAAACCATTCATCATCGTATCCCCACACGTTCGAAGTAAGACCTTCAATGGTGTCCACCGAAAGTCCCATTGCCTTACCAACATCTTTCAGCGATCCCTTGGTATGCTGTTGTGTCACCGTAGCCACAATGGCTGCGCGGTCACGGCCATATTTTTCGTAGATGTATTGCATGATCTCCTCGCGCCGCTCGTGTTCAAAATCCACATCGATATCGGGTGGCTCATTGCGGGCTGCCGAAATAAAACGTTCAAAGAGCAGATCAAATTTTTCAGGGTTCACTGAAGTAATGCCGAGGCAAAAGCACACGGTTGAATTAGCAGCCGAACCACGGCCCTGGCAAAGAATGTTTCTTGATCTTGCCTCACGAACGATGTCATAAACGGTAAGAAAATAAGAAGCATAATTCATTTCCTCAATGAAATGCAGTTCGTGCCTTATGGCATTGGCTGTTTTCTCCGGCAACGGTTCACCAAAGATTTCTTTGGCGCCCTTCCACGCCAGGTGCGTCAATTCCTGCATCGACGTTCTTCCTTCTGTGGTGATCTCCTCCGGGTACTCGTATTTCAATTCGTGTAAAGAGAACTGACAGGCTTCCCCAATTTCCTGTGTACGCTGGATGGCATCCGGATAATGGCGGAAGAGGCGGAGCATTTCTTCGTGCGACTTCAAATGCCTTTCTGCATTGGGATATAGTTTATAGCCCGCATTGTAGATGGTACATTTTTCACGAATGCAGGTAAGCACATCCTGCAGCTGCCTTCGCGATGGAATATGATAGTGCACATCATTAGTAGCCACCAACGGAATATGGAATTCAGCCGATAATTCAGACAAACGGAATAATTGTTTCTGATCGTCGCCATGATAACGTTTGGTCGCTGCCAGGTACAGATCTTTTCCAAATGCTTCCCTGTATTCATACAAGATGGTCTGGAACGAAGCATCAAAAGCAAATTCCTCGTTCAACGTATCGGGCGGAATCACAATGAGCTTCATGCCCTTTGCGTGTTGATACACATCCTGCTTATACAGGCAACATGATCCTTTTTCGGCTCTCAGGTTTCCCGTGGTCAGCAAATTGGTCAATCTTGAATAAGCGCTGCTGTCAGTTGGATAAGCCAATAAGCTCACCCCATCAAGAAGATCCAGACGGCAACCTACAATAACTTTAATTCCTCTCTGTTTTGCCGCAGCATGAGCACGAACGATGCCTGCCAGACTGTTGCGGTCTGTGATGCCGATCTGCTTATAAC
>DATMHB010000022.1:0-8229 GCA_035555175.1 Flavisolibacter sp.
TGAAGCCGTCAAAGGCAGATCTGTTTTTCAGGTAAACGCCCTTTTGATCGTTGTGAACCCCAGAAACAAAATAATTGACAACCGGCGCAGATCCGGATATCGAAAGATTATAATCCTGCTCCGTTCCGTTTCTGAAAATTGCATCCACCCAATTTGTATTGGGGAAGGTGTCTGTCTGGTTGTTGTTGGTATAAAACGGATTGAGCGTAAGTTTTTTGATGGCAATAAAATCATTGCGGTTCAAAAGCTTAAGAACGTTTGGTGTGCTAACTCCATAACGGGCACTAAAATTTAAAACAGGCTGAGGCCCCTGTCCCTTTTTGGTTGTAACGATGACAACCCCTCCCGCCGCCGCTGCGCCGTAAATAGAGGCGGCGCTGGCGTCCTTCAGCACGTCGATGCTCGCAATGTCCTGCGGATTAATATTATCACCGGAACCACGTACGCCATCAATAATATACAAGGGATTGGGTTGGTTCAACGACGACACGCCGCGGATCGTGATTTGTGCCGACGTGCCTGGCTCGCCGGACGATTTGGTGACCTCGACGCCGGACACGCGCCCCTGCAAGGCTTCCGCAACATTTTGGACCGGAAGGTTTTTAATGGCTTCTCCTTTTACGGATCCGATCGCGCCGGTAACATCCTTTCGCTTTTGTGTGCCATATCCTACAACCACTACTTGCTCGAGCGAGGCAGACTGTGCGGACAAAACGATGACAAGATCGGAGCGGTTTTCGATCCTGACGGTGGCTGTCCTGAATCCCACGTAAGAAACTACCAGTGTTGTATCCGCCGTTTTCAGGTTCAATGAAAACTCGCCCGACAAACCTGTTTTGACGGCCAATTGATTTGATGGCGTACTGACCGAGGCACCCGAAAGCGGCTGGTTGTTTTCATCCACGACCCTGCCTGTAATGGGCTTTTGAGCGAGGCCCGAAAGACTGACGAGAAAAACAAACAAGAAGGCAACGACCCGTTTTACTACTGGAAAATTCACACGTTGTACACGAATAAACCTGTAAAATCGGCAGACCTCAACCGCAATCATATAACAAGGTATTTTAGGAAGTAATCCGGTACCGTTCGCACCATGGAGGTGGTGGATCAGGATCCACTATCAAAAGAATGGAAGAATAAAAACAATATCAAACGGCCAACGAAAAGTATAGGAAATAATCGCGCAAAACATGGAAATATAAATCCTATCCAATGATAGATAAGGGATTAAATCGGATTATAATAAATTAATATATAATGCGCATATTTGGTTTTGGACTCTGAAACAGGCTGTCGACAAAGGCCTATACGGATTTGATCTCCAAAACCCTGTCTTCAAATTGCTCGTTAGACACGAGAGACTTGTTCTTGATTTTCGTTTTATAAGTATTGATGGTATTGACTGAATAACCGAGGATCGCGGCAATTTTGTCATTGTCCCTGATGCCCAACCTGATGAGGGCAAAAATGCGTAGCTCCGTATTGAGACCTTCATTTTCTTTCAGGTGCGGACGATCATCAGGCGCAAAAAGTGATTGATACGTTTCGATAAAATGCGGAAATATTTTTAAAAAGATCCGGTCAAAGTTTTTCAGGACCGCTTCCCGCTCCTGCTTAATGTCGAGGTTATTCACCAGGAAAAGAATTTCATCTAGTTTGCGATCAGCGATCTTTTGCTCGGTCTTTCTTTTAAACCTGTCCATTTTGTCGAAGAAGGACGTGTTGGCGCTGAACAAAAAACCAATGTATTCTTCTTTGATCTTGTTGGCCTCTACCAGCCGGGCGTTCAGTTCCTGCTGTTCCCGGTGGGCGCGGAGAATGACCTCCTGGGCCTTCTTCAGCTTCTTGATCTGTTTTGCAATCACAACAGTGAGGAAGATCAACAATAGCAATAAAAGCGTCACCACCACTGCATAGGCTACGAGTGTTCGCTTTTCGTGCTCGACGCGGGAAATTTTTTCACCTTCGATAAGCGGAAGGATAGCGCTCATTTGTACTTTACGCTGGCGGGCACCGTAGGAGACGGCATCTTTTACTGCCTTTTCGATATATGCAGAGGCATTTTTCAAATCGCCTTGCTTGAATAATAGATTGGAAAGATTGAAAATAGCCGATGTTTCTTTCGTAGAGGATTGAATGTCGGCAATGGCGGCCTTCACCAGCAGTTGTATTGCCGAATCGATCTGCCCTTTTTGGATGTAAATGTCGCTCATGGTGGAAGTTGCCAGCGCCTGTTGGTGTAACGTAAGCCGGCGGGCATCAATCAACCCGCGGAAATAGGTCCTTGCCTCTTCTATCTTTCCCGCTCTGATATTCCTCAGGCCCTTATAATAAGAGAGATCAAAATCGGAGGTCTGGTACCGGAGCGCGGAGTCCAAAAACCGGTTGCCCTCTACATTGTAAAAAGGCGAATAATTACGGTCCATGGTATAATCGGCCAGATCATAATAACAGCGCGCGAGCAATGTAAAATAATCCCGTTTACAATCTTCCTTCAATTGCGGTGCAGGAATCACTTTCAAGGTATCGAACGCTTCTTTGAACAAGCCTGCAGATAAAAGAATAAAACCGAACTTCAGCCGGGAACAATTGATGCGGTCCTGATCGTTCAATTGCATCGCGAGCGTTAATTGTTTCTGTGCATAATTGTATGCAGAATCATAGTTGAAAACCTTGTACTCCTGGTATAAATTTTCATACGCTGCAAACAGCGCATTACCCGAGGCGCCCTCTACGCTTTTTTTCAACCCCGATATTTTTCGCTCCTTCAATTTGTCAAACTGTGACGATTGCTCTATAGCCTTATCGAGGGCAGGAAAACGGAATTGACCATTTGCTGTATTCCATACGAATATCAATAAAGTGAATAAGCACCGCATTTGGAAGAGACATCTGTATTGAAGAAGTATGGAATTCAACCCAAAATCTAATTTACATGATGCTCAAAAATAAAAGAATGCGTCGAGATTCATTTTTGAATTCCGGCGCATGTAAACGCAAAGGAAGACTGCCCGCGGACAGGAACAGGCATCGTTTGCGTTATTTTGTGCCCACGTGCGGCTTCTTTGGCTTTAAACCTTTTGGTACAGACAAAAAATAAACGAAGCTCCGGGACAAAGACAGGATAAGAAGAATAAATCCACGCCGAGATTATTACGATGCTGCACGAATAATTATGCAGTCGTGCCCAAAAATTCCTTCTTTAACAAAATTGTTGCTGGTTCGCATGTCATCTCGCCGTATTTCCACCCGTCACCATTGCGTCGCATTACGCAAGATCCAATCATTGATGAGAAGAAGATCTTGTTAAATATTTAATTTCAGGACCAATGGATTGACGCGGTCATTTTAAAACGATCAACACGGATAAAAGAAAATGTTGTCAGTCAACTATTTACGAGTTTGGCACTGTTTTGTCTTTATGCAGGGCAAAATAAGTTTATGCCCAAGAAAGGACCGATACTTATTATAGAAGATGATTTTGATGACCAGGAATTGCTTAAAGAAGTTTTCGAAGACTTGAATATCGTGAATGAAATAAAATTCTTTGAATCATGCATCTCTGTGCTGGAGTATCTTGTAACGGCCATTGCAAAACCCTTCCTCATCATTTCGGACATTAACCTCCCGCTGATGACAGGCCTTGAGTTGAAGGCACGGATCAACGAAACAGAATGCATCAGGAAAAAAAATATTCCTTTTATATTTTTCACCACCAACCCCGGTCATACCGT
The DNA here is from genome assembly GCA_035555175.1 of Flavisolibacter sp. Classification (GTDB taxonomy): domain Bacteria; phylum Bacteroidota; class Bacteroidia; order Chitinophagales; family Chitinophagaceae; genus Flavisolibacter. Next base: position 3,735 of record DATMHB010000022.1, read on the forward strand.
GGTTGCAGAGGCATTTGAAATGAATGCCCAGGGATATTTTGTGAAACCTTCCACGCTCGATGGAATTAAGGAGGTGATCCGTAAAATAGTCGACTACTGGGGTACCGGCCTGTTGCCCCAGCAGGTGTGAATGCATTGTAATGCCTTGTGATCATATACTCCGTATTTTACATACTTCAAATAAAAATATCCTGAATGCTGTAACCATTGCTTCCGATGTTGACTCTATGCAGAAAACAGCCACCATGCTTTATCTGATTGCTGGTCTCTTTGCCATCGCAGCGGTTATCGGAGTCATTTTGATCAAGAACTTCTTAATCCCGAACCGGCCGCCACGTGCAGCTGTTTATATTCATGGCCTGCTGGCAGCAATTGCTCTTGTGCTGATGATCATGTATATTGTACAGAACCAGGGAAGCGAGAGATTTTATATCAGCCTTGCTTTATTCGTGGTTGCGGCGCTCGGCGGCTTTGCGCTTTTCTTCAGAGACCTGCGTAATAAACTGGGCCCGGCATGGCTTGCTATCGTGCACGCGCTGGTGGCAGTTTCGGGGTTTTTGATCCTATTATTCAACATAATCTGATTCCGTGAAATTTGCCCGTCACCCTTTGCACACAATGATCATCCATTTTCCAACGGCGCTGCTGCCTATGGACCTGTTTTTATCCGTTCTGGGCTTCTATTATCACCAGCCTTCGTTTATAAGCGCGGCTTCGTATTGCCTGTTTGGAGGAGTCGTTTCAGGATTGTTAGCTTTGCTGTCGGGGGTCATTGATCTGATAAAACTGCCCGAAGAGAAAAAACCCGCTCATTCAACCGCTGTTACGCATGGCGTGATCAATGGAATGATTTTGCTGATATATACCATGATTGCTTATAAAGCCATGAAATCCTATCCGGAATTCAACCCCGCTACGCCGGTCATGCTTTGGACGAAAGGCATCCTCGTAGCCGGATTATTCGTTGGTAATTACATGGGAGGAAAATTAATTTACAAGTTCCAGGTTGGAATTATTTCAAAATAAGATATGGATAAACTATTTGCCCATTCCATCGTTGACAGTGAACAAGAGATCATCGCAAAAATTTGCTCGGGCGAGCGCGCCCTGTTTGAAGTGCTGATCAGAAGGTACAATCCTGTGCTATATAAAATTGCCCGCGGATATGGGTTTGGCCATCACGATGCCGAAGACCTGCTGCAGGAAACGCATGTAGCGGCCTATTTGAATCTTTCCGCATTCGAAGGCCGTGCATCCTATAAAACCTGGATCGCAAAGATCATGGTACATAAATGTCTTTATAAACTGAGTCACGGTCCGGCACGAAAAGAAGCATCTTTAGATAACGAGATTCATGAAAACGCAACACCTATGTTTACACCGATGTCAAATGCGAACGAGAACAGGAATGTGATCAGAAGAGAATTCTCCCGGATACTTGAAAACAGCCTGCAACACATCCCTCTTTCCTACCGCACCGTTTTTATACTCAGGGAAGTGGAAGGCTTTAACACCGCCGACACGGCCGACCTGCTGAATATTACACCGATGAATGTGAAAGTGCGGCTGAACCGCGCAAAGTCGATGCTGCAAAAATTGCTGGAGGGCCACTACTCTTCGTCCGACCTGTACGAATTCAATCTCATTTACTGTGATGCGATCGTAAATAATGTATTCAAAAAAATAAACGAACATAGAAATGGTCACTGAAGCCTTAGCACTTATGATGGTCAAGACCTTTGTTGCAGACCATCCGGAGATTGCAGAAAAAAAAGTTAATGAATGGCTGAACCGTAACAAGGTGAAGCTGCATCACGTGGGACAATCGCAAAGTGAGAAAGGCGGCAAGTTTATTTTTGTTCTTTCGCTTTTCTATAGTGTGGATTGAGTGGCATTAAAAGGTCAAAAGTACGGAGCTCACCACTATCCTACGATCTGCGCTCTGTGTTTGCCGCTCGCGAGCTTGCTCATAAATAGGTTTATGGTTCTGCCTGCTCTGTAAACGCCGCGGGTTAGCATGCAAGAATATTTCCTCGTCCATCTTCTTACACACGAGTTTCATTAATGATGAACTATCCTCCACACACAACATGAGTTGTGCGCTGTTACACTGCAGTTATCCTGTTCGGTTAAACAACTGCCCTTACTGGGAAGGAATGACATCACCACTCTATTTCTCTATGCATTCTTAAGTACGAACTAAGAATAAGTTTTTGGATGAGTTTTGATTGGCACTGAAGTTGGTGGCACCATACTGTCATTGTTCGGGGGCAGAAAATTTCAATGCAATATCGCAGTGCATTGTGATGATCCGCTTTTATTCATGCAATTTCCCAGCAAGAGAAACCAATGAGATCCTTGATCCTTTCCTGAAAAGCCGGCTCGGCATTAATCATTTAATAACGTTTAAATCGCTCTTATGTTAGCAATGAATTTCAGAGGTCCGTTCCGGATCAGGGCAGATCGTAACAAACCGGAACCGAGGATCGAACACCCCAACGATGCCATTGTGCGGGTGACACGGTCACTTATCTGCGGTTCCGATCTCCACCTGTACCATGGACTGGTTCCCGATACAAGAGTTGGCATGACCTTCGGTCACGAATTCACGGGGATCGTTGAAGAGGTGGGACCGGGTGTGCAAAAATTGAAAGCAGGCGATCACGTGCTCGTTCCATTTAACATCGCCTGCGGATCCTGCCCATTCTGCAAGCAGGAATTGTATGGCAACTGCCATGAATCCAATCCGGAAGCAACAGCATCGGGGGGATTCTTCGGCTATGCACATATTGCCGGCGGCTATGATGGAGGGCAGGCGGAATATGTGCGTGTGCCCTATGCGGACGTAGGTCCTACCGTCATTCCTGCAGGAATGGACATAGAAGATGCTGTTATGCTTACCGATGTTACGCCTACAGGCTACCAGGCGGCGGAAATGGGCGGCATTCAAAAAGGGGATACCGTGGTGGTATTTGGAGCGGGCCCTGTTGGCATCATGTCGGCACGGTGTGCATGGCTATTTGGTGCTGGAAGGGTGATCATCATCGACCATCTCGACTATCGCCTTGAATTTGCAAGGAACTACGCATATTGCGAAGCCTACAATTTCAAAGAGATGGATGATCCTGTTGTATTTATCAAAAAAGCTACCGATTGGCTGGGTGCAGACGTTTGCATTGATGCCGTAGGATGTGATGCTACCGGCAGCAAACTGCAAAATATTACAGGCAAGGCACTGCTGCTTCAGGCGGGCAATGCAACGGCACTCCACTGGGCCATCAACTCGGTGAAAAAAGGTGGTATTGTTTCGATCATCGGTGTATATGGCCCTCCATGGAACCTTGTACCGATCGGCAGCGTGATGAATAAGGGCATTACCATTCGCTCGAACCAGGCGTCGGTAAAACGCCTGCTTCCAAAGCTCATCGATCATGTGATGGCAGGAAGACTGAACCCGAAGGGTCTCATTTCACACCGGATCCCTCTCGAAAACATTTCAGATGCCTACAGAATGTTCTCTGAAAAATTGGACAATATGATAAAACCGCTTCTGATACCACCAAGAGCATACGCAGTCTAAAAAAAATTTTTATGGAAAAAGTTATCGATCCGGAAATGGACAGAAGGATAGCCAACACACCGAAGGATAATATACCGGGGTGGGGCATGGATGCTGACCCTGAGAATGATCCCACCTATCCGATGAAGCATTGGACGGGGGCGGATCACGAAAGGATCCATTACGAAAAAGCGCCACAACAGCCGGTGGATATAGAAGTGCTTCGTTCGATCGAAAGGCCTACAATCACAAGAGTATTCGGTACTTCAACACCGCCCGCTGGTTTAAGCGGCGTGATCAGGAGACAGGCTTTCAAACACAGTGAGGCAACAGCCGCACACTGGATGACACTCATACTCGCCGATCGCGTGGACGTGGTTCAGGGCATCATCAATGATCTTAAGAATGGCATCATTCCCAATTTCTTCGCGGAAGCAGGATGGGCAGCTGAGTGGAAATACAATCGCAAGAAACTGATCGGCAGAATTGCAACAAAGGTTCTGACAGTAACCGCGATCGTGCTCCTTGTGTCGCGAAGAAAGAAAAAATAAAAGACATGAAACCCGCCTGTATCCGACGAGCGGGTTTCATTGCTATTTAACGACCTTAATTACGCGGACGCCACTATTTGATCTGATACGGATCAAATAGAGACCAGGCGCCAGATAGCCTTTACTGACCGGTATAATATTATCCCCCGCGTCAACGGCAGAGGGCAGGTTGTTGAAGTGAGTGCCATTGCTGCTCAGAAGATCAATGGTAAGCAGCTCGCTTTGAATTGCATTATAACGAAGCCAAATGGCACCCGCCTGAGTTACGAATGCGGTGATCCTCGGCTGGCCGTCCTTTGTGTTCAGTTTGATGATTTCGCTGTATACATAATGCTGATCTGCCATGGCCCTAAGCCGGTAATAAATAATGGCATGAGGCGGTTGG
>DATMHB010000023.1:0-3807 GCA_035555175.1 Flavisolibacter sp.
CCATTGGTTTTGCCCATTGAAGATCACCAGCGCTGTTCAATTTTACGATCCAATAATCTGTCCAGCCCGCATTGCAGCCAACGTCGCCGTCCGGAGATTCCGCAGAGCCGCCTACGATAAAGCCTCCATCCGGTGTATTATCGATTGTATAGGCGACCTCATTGAACTTGCCGCCGAGACATTTTTGCCACAACATAGTTCCCGACGCATCAAGTCTTACTACCCAGAAGTCTGCAAAGCCTCCCATGGAAAGGTGATTCCCCGATACGTCGCCGTCATTTGAGCCGGAGAAGCCTGCTACCACGCAGCCTCCGTCGGGCGTGGTTCGCACGGACCATCCCCTTTCGAATTGTGAACCACCCAGACATTTTTTCCATAACAGGTCGCCTGATAAATTCAATTTAAGTACCCATGCATCGTCTTTTCCATGGTTCCCCGCTACCTGGCCGTTAGTCGAATTCGTCCAGCCGGAAATATAATATCCATCGGGCGCTACACTTATTGAATACGCTTCATCCATATCGCTGCCGCCAAAATTTTTTTGCCATTGAATGGATCCTGCGCCCGTGACTTTTACAATCCAATAATCCCGGTTGCCGTTATTACCTGTAACATCGCCATCAGATGATTCGGAATGACCCGCCATGATGCATCCGCCGTCCGGAGTGAGCTGCATCGACAGTGCATAATCATTTTTGCTGCCGCCGAAAGTTCTTTGCCATTGAAGATTTCCCGATCCATCAAGTTTCAGCAGCCAGTAATCCATGCCTCCGTGGTTACCGCTTGCATTTCCATCATTCGAAAGCGTATAGCCAGCCACCATATATCCACCATCAGTTGTCTGATGAATCGCCATGCCCTCATCCCATCCGGCACCGCCAAAGCTTTTCTGCCATTGCATCGTGCCGGCATTATTTAATTTGACAACCCATACATCAGTAGTACCGTGATTGCCTGTGACGTCTCCGTTAATTGACTCTGAATATCCCGCGATAATATATCCGCCGTCGGAAGTTTGTTCGATGGCATGCGCATAATCACCGCCACCTCCGCCAAGCATTGTTTGCCATTCAATGGAAGGCGACTGGCAGTAGGTTGAAGCAGTAAAAATGAATAAGCAGGAAAGAAGAAGAACTCCAGTTAGTTTCATCAGGTGTTTTGCAATTACGGACTGTTAATATAGAAAGTAATGCGCTAAAAATAGAGTAAGAAAGGGAATTTATTCTTGGTGGTTAATGAGTCCTATAAGGTTTTAAAAATCTTATGGGTTATGCATAGCGGGCTGCCACTTTTTCCAGTAAGGCCTTCGTTTTGCGAATGCCCTCGTCCTCACTTAAGTGCTCGCCTTCGTATTCAATACCGATATATCCATGAAAGCCAGACTTTTTTATAATATCAAACATCTTATTATAATCTGTTTCCACGCAATTGCCGGCCGCGTCGAAATCCATTGTCTTTGCACTTGCGCCTTTTGCGTAAGGCATCATTTCCTGTACGCCCTTGTAGCGGTCGTAAGATTCAACGCACTTACCCTCCCATTGCTTTCCGCTTTCCCTCCTGATGCAGAAATTATTAAAGTCGGGCAGCACGCCCACATTCGACCGGTTCACAGCTTTCATAAGTCCAACCATCCACTGCCCGTTAGAAGTATTGCCGCCATGGTTTTCAACGATCACATTCATGTTTTGTTTCGCCGCATATTCGCCGAGAATGCTCAACGATTCAGCGGCCGCTTTCTGTACTTCCATGGGGTCGCCCTGTCCGAACGTGTTGACGCGAATGGTTATGCAGCCGAGGTATTTAGCAGCATCTACCCATTTATAATGATTCTCCACTGCTTCCATGCGCTTTGATTTTTCGAGGTTACCCAGCTCTCCTTCTGCATCACACATGATCAGATGGTTCTTAACGCCATTGTCGGTGCACCGCTTGAGCAGCTCATTCAAATAAGCCGTGTCTTTTGCTTTATCCATGAAAAACTGATTCACATATTCAACTGCGTTAATACCAAAGCGGTTTTTCGCCACGACCGGGAAATCGAGGTTAGTCATTTGTTTTGCAAACAACGCTTTGTGAAAACTCCACTCGGCGAGGGATATCTCAAAGAACGGCTGGCCTGAAGACTGATTTTTTTTTTGACGAAAAGCAGGAAGGTGCGAGCAAACCAAGAGCTGCTGTACCAGCCATTTGATAAAGGAATTCACGGCGCGTTGTAGTGGACATGATAAAGTTTTTAAGGGGAATAATGTTGTATTAAATGTATCGAAAAATTGGTGAGTTTGCACGTTTTCATTTTAGGCTGCACCCACACGTCGGCGGCAAAGACACTGTTGAAATTGAATTTGAAAAGCACCTGCCGCGGCAGGATTAACCAGTATTGTATGTAATCAATTCTAAGAAGAAATAACTCATCTGCACGAAAGATCAAATAGGAAAATCCACTATATACGTTGGGATATCTTTCCCTGTCCGCCTTGTATCTCCTCCTTTCACTTTCTTGAAAGTTGGGTTAGTGAGTTCTCGGTGCATTTGTAAACAGGAGGCACACGCGAAAAGACAGAGCGGGAAACAGAGCCCACCTGCGCCAAAGGCTTCGGCGGACAAGGCGGGGAGCGAGGGGAAAAGTCAGAGCGAGAAACAGAGCGGGAGCGAGGGGCGATAGTAAGCCCAACACTTCAGGTAGTTTCCCTTTTACCTTTTTATCCTTGGCGCACTTCGCGGCTTTGCGTGAACCACAGCCCGCCTACGCCAAAGCTTCGGCGGACGAAGCGAGAAACAGAATGAGAGCGAAGCGCCAGGAGCAGACTTCGTGCTTTAAGCCTTTTAACCCTTTGTGCCGCCACGGTGGATGCCTGTGCAAACTGTTATTACGCCTCACCCATCATCAGCCCCTCGATGGTATGGGCCTGAACAATTGGCTCGAGATCGTCTACAAGCCGACAAGTAAGATGTTTCTTCAGTTCATCAGGTAATTGCTGATAAAATTTTTTGGTGATCTGCAGGTCATGCCGCTCTGCGTTGATGGCGCCGGGGGCATCGGCACCAAGCACCAATGCAGGCCGCGGTTTATTGGATCTGTTGGCCGTTCCCCTATGAATGGTCAAAGCCGATCGGACTGAGATGTCCCCCATCTTTGGTAGTTTTTGTTGTGCCCTTTGCAAATAGCGCGGATAAAAAGATTTAGGTGGGAACATGCCGTGTTCAAAGCCTTCCGGAAAATCCCATTGCGTACCAGGTGCAATTTCAAACGGACCCATGTCTTCGTATACGTCCACTGTAGTCATATTAAACGCAAGCGAGTTCAAACGCCTGCCCCAAAGCGTTTCAGGAGGCGCGGGAAAGTCGCGGTGCCAGGGCTGATCAACCGCGCCCGGATTGGGTACGTCAAAGCCGATCTCCACGATCTTGTATTCCGGTCCGAGCACTGTTTCACACACGGTTTGAACCCAGGGATGCATTGCAAGGTCCACAAAGCCATGGATATCTTCGGGATGAATCTCGACATAATGTCTTTTTGGCCCGCGCCCCACTACGCCACCCGGGCGCTTCAGCGCATTTTCATAGGCGATTCGAATGTCTTTATCCAGCTGGGCGACCCATTCCCTGCTGAAGGCGCCTTTCAAAGCAATGATGCCATCTCCATATAATCCTCCCATGATCTGTGCCAGATCATAGCCGCGATCATCGATCCCCTGAAAGCTGGCGTCGGGCAAGTTTTGTTCTATTGTTTCCTGATGAGCATGCTCCATGTGAAGGGTTTCTTTTTATTCCGCAACGATGATGCCACAGCAAATGATAAATTATAAA
>DATMHB010000024.1:0-3138 GCA_035555175.1 Flavisolibacter sp.
TGCGCCCGCACCTGATTCTCAAATTCCCCCGCCCACTCGATACTATAGCCCTTTCCGAGTTTGATGGCCTTATCCATTTTTTCCTGCGCCTCCGCGATCGTGCTGCCCATATCTCTGTCACGAATAGTAAACTTAACTCCAATGAAGCGCGTGTTTTTGTCGCGGTAAATAAAAGCACCACCGGTTTGTGTTTTGATTTCCGCAATTTCTTTGAGCGGGACTTTTGAACCATGCAGGGTCGGCACTTTCAATTCGCCAATGGCCGCTTCATTGTTTCTGAACTGTTCAGGATAGCGGATGCGGATATCAAATTTTTTTTCCTGCTGATAAAATGTAGAGGCCGACTTACCACCGATGGCCATTTCAATTACGGCGTTCGCATCTGCAGTAGTGACGCCGTACATAGCCATCTTCTGTTCGTCCAGAACAATACTTAGTTCGGGTTGGCCCAGGTTTCTCAACACGCCCAGGTCTTTGATCCCTCTCACATTGCCCAATACATCTTTTACCTGGTAAGCCAGCACATCCAGTTTCTTCAGATCATCGCCGTAGATCTTTACGGCCAGATCGGCGTTGATACCTGCCACCGCTTCGTGGACATTGTCAATAATAGGCTGCGAATAATTGTAAACAACGCCAGGAAACTGGCGCAGCTTAGCGTCCATTTCATTAATCAGATCATCCGTGCTGATCTTTCTGCCCCACTCTTTTTTTGGCTTCAGGTTCACCTGGCACTGCACATAATAAAAACCGGATGGATCGGTACCGTCGTTGCTGCGTCCCGTTTGAGAAAGCACGCCGTTCACTTCAGGAAATCCATTCAATATTTTTCTGAACTCGCTTACGAAGTGCACTGTTTCGGTTAAGGAGCTGCTCATGGGCAGCTTTGCTTCCACCCACAACGCGCCCTCATTCAGCTCGGGCAAGAATTCACTTCCAAGGAACTTAAAAGAAAATAGCGTTAAGCCCATAAAAACGAAGGCAACTATAAGACTTAGTTTTTTATGAGCCATCGTAAAGGAGAAGCCGGTATTTACAATGCGGTTAAAGAAGTTTACGATCGGGTTGTTTCGCTCTCTTACATTTTTCCGCAGCAGAATGCTCGCTAACACAGGAACCAGCGTAAGTGTAAACAGCAATGCACCTAATAAAGCAAAGCTCAGGGTCCAGGCCAGTGGAGAGAACATCTTTCCTTCCACTTTTTCAAATGCGAAAATTGGAATCAGGCAGGTAATGATGATCACCTTTGCAAAAAAGATGGCCTTCGCAAGATTTGAACCGGTTTTCCTGATCATGCTCAGTTTCGCCATCTTGTTAAACCGTTCCATTCCCTCTACATGCGCTTTATGCGCGAGCAATACGAAAAGTCCTTCCACCATCACTACTGCTCCGTCTATGATAATACCGAAATCAATTGCGCCCATCGAGAGCAGGTTGGCGCTCATTCCCTTGATGCGCAGGCAAATAAAGGCAAAGAGCAATGATAGCGGAATGATAATGGAAACGATCAGCGTAGTGCGCCAGTCGAACATAAAGAGGAACACCATCAGTGTAACCAGCAGAATGCCTTCAACAAGGTTGTGCAGGATCGTATCTGTGCAAAAGTCCATCAGGTTATCCCTGTCATAGAACGTCACCATCTTAATATCGGCGGGCAGGATCTTCGTATTCAATTCCTGGATCTTATCCTTTACTCTTCCAAGCACTTCTCTGGGATTCTCCGCCTTTCGCATTACAACAATGCCTTCAACTACATCGTCATTATCGTTCAGTCCGGCCTGGCCTACCCTGGGTACATGGCTTTCCCTTACATCAGCCAGATTCTTTACCAGGATCGGCGTGCCGTTGATATTGTCGACGATGATATTTTCAATGTCCTGGATCTTGTCCAGAAGACCAATGCCTCTTACCACATATGCCTGGCCGTTCTTTTCAATAACATCACCGCCGACATTGATATTGCTTTTTGAAACGGCCGTATACACTTCAAGCGGCGTAATGTCATATTTGGCGAGCATGACCGGATCCACCGTGATCTCATAAGTTTTTTCTGCGCCACCGAAAGCCACCAGGTCGGCAACACCAGGAACACTTCTCAGTTGCCGGTCAATCACCCAATTTTGATACGTGAGCAGATCAGTAGAGCTTCGGTTGCGGCCGGTGAGTGTATAGCGGAAAATTTCGCCGGTGGGTCCATAAGGTGGTTGTATGTCGGGCTCCACGCCTTCGGGAAGGCTGACGTTCCTTAAAAGGTTATTCACCTGCTGCCTCGCAAAAAAGTCTTCCACATCGTCATCGAAAATGATCTTGGTAACCGAAAGTCCAAACATGGATATGGAGCGTAGTGTCGACTTCTTCTGAACAGAGTTCATCGCCACTTCAATGGGCACGGTAACGAAACGTTCCACTTCTTCGGCGCTTCTTCCCGGCCATTGGGTAACAATAATGATCTGCGTATTGGTGACGTCGGGAAATGCTTCAAGCGGCGTTCTGATGTAACTCCATATGCCGGTGGCAATGATGACCGCCGTCATGAAGAATATGAAGAATCTGTTCCTTAACGAAAAGGTAACGATCCCTGAAATAAACTTATTCATAGAAATTTTTTTTGCCGGCTTCTGCCAGCTTTTCCAATTCGTTTCGTTAATCGTTTAGAGCGTCATATACGAGGAGCTGGTAGCGCGCAATCACTTTTTCGCCTTCGCTTAGCCCGCTTTTGATGTAGGTGATGCCTCCGTTGGTTTTGAAAACCTCCACTTCGCGTGTTTCAATATGGCATCTGTCTTTGTACACCATCACAAAACTTTTGTCCTTATCGAATATGACCGACTCTGAAGGCACCGACGGCATGATCAGCCCTTTATCATCATATTTAATATTGATCTGGCTGAACATTTCCGGCTTTAGCGAGAAGTCGGGGTTGGGAATACGAATGCGGACTTTCATGACGCGGCTTTGCGGGTCGAGTATATTAAAGATCCTGTCAACCTTTCCGTGAAAGGTCTTATCCTTAAATGCAACGACATTCACTTCAGCGTCGTAGCCCGGCCTTATTTTATCAATATCGCTTTCGAATACATTAGCCATCACCCATACTTCGTCCAAATTGGAGATGACGAAGAAAGGCTGTGCTCCATT
>DATMHB010000025.1:0-5273 GCA_035555175.1 Flavisolibacter sp.
GTAAAAACGATTCTGAGATCTGGGGCAAATCGCTGCGGTTCGATAAGGGCGAATACATCAAAATCGTTGCGCCGTCGGGACGCGGAAAGACATCGCTCATGCATTTTCTTTATGGTATTCGCAATGAATACAACGGACAGATCTCCTATGGCGAGCGTTCTATCAGGAAACTGAACCCAGAGGATTTTGCACGGTATCGTAAGGACTGCATCAGCCTTGTTTTCCAGGACCTTCGCCTTTTTCCCGAACAATCAGTGTTTGAAAACATTGATATCAAAAGACAGTTGAATCCTTATCATTCTGCGGAGAAGATCCGGGAGATGGCCGACCGGCTTGGTATTGGCAGCAAGCTAAAATCGAAGGCGCGTACCTGCTCCTATGGCGAGCAGCAGCGCGTGGCTATTGTCCGTTCGCTGATGCAGCCTTTTGAATTTCTTTTGCTGGACGAACCCTTCAGCCATCTGGATACCGTCAATTCACAAAAGGCTATGGAACTGATGCTGGAGGAGGCGAAGCAAAGAGGTGCGGCCATTGTGTTCGCAGATCTGGAACGCATCGATTACTTCCCATTTACCAAAATCTTTCATTTATAATCTGTGGCTTTATCATTCAAAGCCGTCAGGCCGCTTTTGCAAACAGGAACCAGTGCGGTATCGCGCTGGCTTTCCTATATTGGCCTCGGCATCGGTGTGCTGTTGCTTCTTTGTTCCGTGCAGATGTACATTAACATTCAGCAACTGCTCGGAAAGAACAGTATCAGGAAAAATGGTTTTGATTTTATTTCTATCACCAAGACCGTGACCAATGAAACCATGGGACAACCTGATAAAAACCTGTTCCAGCAGGAAGAGATAGAAGAACTGAAATCAAAGCCTTTTGTTGATGACGTCACACCGCTTATTGCGAACCAGTTCCGTGTTCAGCTGAGCGCGGGCGCCATCATTGCATTTAAAACCGATCTTTTTCTCGAAAGTCTTGACAATAGTTTCATTGATACAGTGCCGCCGTCCTTTCACTGGGAAGAAGGACAAATGAATATACCGGTCATCATCTCTTCGGATTTTCTCGAAGCCTACAATGTTTTTGCACCCGGTCAGGGGTTGCCGCAGGTATCGCAGGAAACGGCAACGAATATTCCGGTTACCATTTCGTGCTCGGGCAATGGGCGGCAGGCCACCTTTAATGGAAGCGTGGTGGCCTTCAGTGACCGCATCAATTCAGTGCTTGTACCGAAAAACTTTCTCGAATGGGCGAACCACAATTTCGGAGAACAGCCTGCTAGCGGGTTTGCGCGTCTTTATATCAAGACGAAGGATGCGAACAATCCCGATCTTATTAGTTTTCTCGATCAGAAAAACTACAAGGTGAATAAGGACAAGATCAAATTCGGAAGAACGAAGCAAACCCTGCAGGGCATCTTCACCGCACTTGGCGTTTTTGGACTGCTGGTGGTGGTGATGGCGTTGATGCTGTTTTCGTTTTATCTGCAACTGGTGATCGCGCGAAGCAAGGATAATCTGCAATTGCTGCTGCTAATAGGCTATTCGCCTGGGTGGCTCGGCAGCAACGTATCGCGGCAGTTTGTGCCGGTGTATATTTTGATCGTTTTAGTGGCGCTTGCACTTACCCAGCTGATGCAATGGGCCTTCCATCATTTTGTGATGTACGACCGTTCCGAGCTGGAGACAATGGTGAACTGGATTGTTCTGGTGATCGCCGCAGCATTGGTGATCCTTTCTATTATTACCAATTACAGGCTGGTTAGAAAATCACTGTACAGGCTTTACTGATGCGTTAACGCCCCGGATAATAAAATAATTGAGAGAGGAATCAAAGCGCCAATCGTTATCTTCTTCTACAGAGGTGTAGCCGGCCTTATAAAACCCCTTGCGGCTTTCACGCCAATATTTCCCCGCCGAGTCGATGCCTTTATAGTACGGGATTCCGAAGGCAGCCTTTGGCATATTGTCGCCAAAGTTGATTGGCTGAAAGATCCTTGACGTGTCCTTCGCATAGACAAAATAAAGGGTAGACCCGTCGGAATAATGAAAAACGTTTTGGTTATAAGAGCTGTCGCCAATTTTTTCCTGCCTGGTATATCCCTTGGGTACTACGAGATGAACCATTTTGGAGTGGTCGCTATCAATTACAAAATTGAGCTTCCTGAAGCCATGCATGCATGATGGAAGCAATAGCGCGAGCAGGAAAATTCTGATGCACAACATGCGTGCAATACTTCAAAAAGCAGACCCGCGGTTGAAAGGCGGGCATTGCCGTTGCAGCAGCAGACATCCCGGCGGCCTTCTTCGGGGGGTGATGCGGTTGATCTTGACCAGACCTATAAGGTTTTTAAAACCTTATAGGTCTGGTCAACATTCATAATGAAACCCCAAAAGCATTACACCGCACCATTCTGTTTGAATACCCCGTATAAAAAAAGATTTTTCTGTTGTGACGATGTAGATATGACCCTTCACCAGCAGGGTTAATCAACCTTCCTAATTTAAGCTCTTATTGAACGTCAACAATTCCAACAGCATTTCGAAGATTAAACAACGCCAACCAACGAAAAGCCTATAAGATGGGATTCAAGGTGTGGCGCATAATTTGAAACCCAAACCTTATAGGTCTTAAAGACCTATAAGGTTCAACGCAATTCTAGAAAGACTCATAAATGATGCTGGCGCCCTGCCCTACACCCACACACATTGTAGCCAGCCCATACCTGCTTCTTCTTCTTTTCATTTCATACAGCAACGTGGTAGAAAGCCTTGCTCCACTGCAACCCAATGGATGACCCAGCGCAATAGATCCCCCGTTCACATTTACGATTTCAGCATCAATACCCAAATCCCGGATGCACGCAAGCGACTGCGAAGCAAACGCTTCATTCAACTCAACCAGCCCAAGATCTTTTATGGATAGTCCTGCTCTTTTCAAAGCTTTTTGTGTGGCAGGCACAGGTCCGATGCCCATGATCGAAGGGTCGACACCAGCCACGGCCATCGAAACGATCTTACCCATTGGCTCGAGCCCATATTTTTTTACCATCTCACCACTCGCCAGCAACAAGGCTGCGGCGCCATCATTAATGCCGGAAGAATTACCGGCGGTAACGGTGCCATCCTTTGAAAAAGCAGGCTTGAGCGAAGCCAGTTTTTCAAGACTTGTTCTCCTTGGATGTTCATCGGTGTCCACAATGTTTTCTTGGCCCTTGTCTCCTTCCATCGCAACCGCAACAATTTCCTCCTTCCATATGCCACGCTCAAGAGCCGCAAAATATTTTTCCTGTGAGCCAAGAGCAAACCGGTCCTGTTCTTCGCGGCTCACCTTCCATTGTCTTGCTACATTCTCAGCAGTTTCGCCCATGCTATAGGGATAATGCACAGCGGCCAGCTTGTTGTTCACGAATCGCCATCCGAGTGTGGTATCGAAAACTTCTGCAGTCCTTTGAAATGGTGCCGTTGATTTTGACAATACGAATGGCGCCCGGCTCATGCTTTCCACCCCTCCGGCAAGGATCAATGCCGCGTCGCCGCACATGATCTGCCTCGCCCCGTCCATGATGGCCTGTAATCCGGAAGCACAAAGGCGGTTGACCGTGTTTCCCGGAACTGTAACAGGCAGCCCTGCCAGCAATGCCGCCATACGCGCTACATTCCGATTGTCTTCACCGGCCTGGTTTGCATCGCCTGCGATCACATCTTCGATCTGAGCCACATCTACGGGCGGGTTCCTCTGTATCAACTGTTTGATCACCAGCGCCAGAAGGTCATCCGGACGGACGCCGCTCAGTGCGCCCCCGTACCGGCCGATAGGTGTACGAATAGCATCTATAACATAAACATCTTTCATGAAATCTGTTTATTGATTTAAACCGGCAATGAGCCGACAAAAGGGCTGCTCTCTTTGTTAAAAGGATCGCAAGATACGGTATGGATTCAATCTGCTAAAGGCTTTAAGCTATCTTTGCACGATGGCTGAAACAGCAGTGCTCAAAGCAAAAACACCCAAAAATATCAGGCAGCTCAGTCTGCACGAGCTTGAAGAATTCTTTGAGACGATCGGAGAAAAAAAATTCAGGACGAAGCAGGTCTGGGAATGGCTGTGGCAAAAGCATGCCCATTCCTTTGCCGATATGACCAACCTCAGCAAGGAACTGAGGCAAAAATTGGGAGCCCATTTTACCTTACCGGCGTTGTCCATCGACACCACGCAGCAAAGCACTGATGGAACGGTCAAATCCCGGTTCAAAACGCATGAGGGCCACCTATGCGAAGGTGTTCTCATTCCTACCGAGAGCCGCATCACGGCCTGTGTTTCGTCCCAGATCGGCTGTTCGTTGAGCTGCCGGTTCTGCGCAACGGGTTATATCGAGCGCAAGCGCAACCTTGAATTCGATGAGATCTATGACGAGGTAGTGCTCATCAATCAGCAGAGTGAAAAAATATATGGAAAAAAGCTAAGCAATATTGTTTTCATGGGTATGGGCGAACCCCTGCTCAATTACAGGAATGTACTGAGGGCTATTGAAAAGATCAGCGCCGAGGACGGCCTTGCGATGAGTCCGAAGCGGATTACCGTATCAACTGCAGGCGTTGCAAAGCAGATCAGGCAACTGGGCGACGATAAAGTACGCTTCAAGCTGGCCTTGTCACTCCATGCGGCGAACGACGCTAAGCGCAACGAGATCATGCCCATCAATGAATCGAACAATCTCAAACCCCTGGTCGATGCGCTCAATCACTTCTACAAGCAAACAAAGAATGAGATCACGCTCGAATATATTCTCTTCAACAATTTTAATGACAGTACAAAGGATGCGGACGAGCTCATTAAGATCTACCGCCAGGTGCCAGCCGACCTTGTGAATATCATTGAATATAATCCGATAGACTTTGCGAAGTTTGAAAAACCTTCGGAACAACGGATGGAAGAATTTATGGCCTACCTCTCGAAGCACCGTGTTAATGCACGCCTCCGTCGCAGCCGTGGTAAGGACATCGACGCTGCCTGCGGACAACTCGCGAATAAGAATTAGCGTTTCGCGCAAGACGCCAGGATCCCACGCAATAATTCTTTTTAAAAAAAGGACCATCGATGCAGGAGCTGACTCGAAAAGCAGCAAACATCAACCAAATGAAACAGGCATAACGTATGCCTTATTGAACATTCGACATTAAAATCTCCCGTTAACCATAATTAACCTGGCTCCGTTAAACCCCGATTCCCCGCCCGGGTCTATTACTACGTCACAAAAACAATGACAATAG
>DATMHB010000026.1:0-3043 GCA_035555175.1 Flavisolibacter sp.
AATAAGTACTTGCTAAATAGTTTAGCTTTAAAAATGTTAACAGTTCCTTTACAGAAATGAATAGGGTGATCAGAAGAATTATTGCGGAAATTGAAAAACTATTCTATTTTTATAGCAACAAAACCCGAGGATTAATCTGTAAACCACACTCGCCTATCGCTTAAACTTCTACTCCCAGTTATTATTTTTTGACTGTATCCTAGAAACCACCTAAAACCGTAGGAGTTTATGAATCTATTATCCAGACTGTCCGATCACGAGTTGATCAACTCGTTCAATACCGGCAATGTAAACGCCCTTGAGGTGCTCGTATTGCGTCACAAGGACAAATTGTACACTTCCATTTTCTTCCTTGTTAAGGACAAGTATCTTGCCGAAGACATTTTCCAGGATGTTTTTATCAGAATTATAGACACTATCCGCAGTGGCCGTTACACTGAGGAAGGCAAGTTCCTGCCCTGGGCGATGCGGATCGCCCACAACCTGTGCGTGGACCATTTCAGAAAAGTAAAGCGGACGCCTACCATCCGGAACAGCGAAGACCAGGACATTTTTGAGGTGCTTAATTTTGCGGAAGACTGTGCCGAAACAAGAATGATCAAAAGGCAGAGCTATAGCCGGGTGAAAGATATGCTCGACCAGTTGCCCGAAGACCAGCGGGAAGTGATCATACTCCGCCACTATGGCGATATGAGCTTTAAGGAAATTGCCGCTGTTACCAACTGCAGTATCAATACCGCGCTGGGAAGGATGCGCTATGGCCTGATCAATCTTCGCAAGATGATGATGCAAAAACAAATCGCGCTTTGAAAAAAATTTGGAATAAAAAAACTAATCATTAACTTTAGTTACCATCAATTCTCAATGAACTCTATTCACCTTATTTTTCATCCAATAGCGATCAACTCTTGTCATTCTTATTCTCCCACTACATGCTTGCCGTAGGAGGTTGATTAAGAATGACGCCTAATTGAAAAATGCTCCTTAACGGGAGCATTTTTTCTTTTATGTTATCAGGACTATTCCCCTGCGCCCATCATCTTTACTACCGCTTCCGAAACGCCCGTAAAACTGAAGCCGCCATCATGAAAAAGATTCTGCATCGTTACATATTTTGTAAGGTCGCTGAACAAACTGACACAGTAATCGGCGCAGGCCTCGGCGGTTGCATTGCCCAGCGGACTCATTTTTTCTGCATAGTCTATAAAGGCGTCGAAGCCCTTGACGCCGCTGCCCGCAGTGGTTCTTGTCGGTGATTGGGAAATTGTATTGATCCGGACTTTTTTCCTCACCGCATAATGATAGCCGAAACTGCGTGCTACACTTTCCAGCAGTGCCTTTGCATCGGCCATTTCATTGTAGTCGGGGAAAACCCTTTGTGCGGCGATATAGGTAAGACCGACCACGCTACCCCATTCGTTGATGGCATCCATGTCCCACGCGGTACGCAGCACGCGATGAAGGCTCATGGCTGAAATATCGAGGGTTTTCTGATTCCATTCATAATTCATTTCCGTGTAGTGCTTTCCCTTGCGCACATTCAGGCTCATGCCGATCGAATGCAACACAAAATCTACACCTCCGTTGAATTCTTTCTGCGCACCCTCGAACAATTTTTTGAGGTCCTCCATATTGGTTACATCAGCACCAATCACCGGCGCCTGCACCGCGTCGGCCAGCTTGTTGATCTCACCCATCCTCAAAGCCACGGGCGCATTTGTCAAAACAAGCTTTGCACCCTGGGCATGGCAGGCCAGTGCTGTTTTCCATGCTATCGATTTTTCGTCCAGTGCACCAAATATGATTCCTTTCTTTCCGGCTAAAAGATTATTTGCCATTATCGTTGATTTTGGGGTGGTAAAAATAAATGTTTATCCCTTTGAAAAAGGAAACAAGTTTGAAATGAAGAGCACAAACAAAAATGTGTAGCCAAACAAAAGCGCGAACACCAGCACGAAATACGCGATGAGGCGAAAAAAAGATCTGCGCGGCTCGATGAGATGCTGAAGCCATTTATTTAAATAAAAAAGCACTACCATCGACAGAACAAGCAGCACCAGGATGAGCAGTTTCATTTTCATGCGAGCTGTTTATTTACGGCAGGAAATAAAATTGAAGTGCTCAATGAATCGTTGAGCGTGAATGAAGATCGATCACGAAGTGGAAAGGGGTCGGTCACCGTAAAAAACACCGCGTGGTTTAGTTCATGATCATTTCTCTGGCATTCTCGAGGGCAGCGGCAGTAGGCCTTTCGCCGCTCAGCATTTTGGCCACCGCAACTATGCGTTCGTCTGTATTCAGCATCCGGACGCCTGTGGTGACGGCATTACCATTGACCGCTTTGAATACCAGGAAATGGGCATCAGCCTTGCCTGCGATCTGCGGCTGGTGTGTTATGCAGATCACCTGCCGCGCGCCCGCCAGTTCTTTCATAATGCCTCCCACCTGCTTGGCCGCCTCACCCGAAATGCCCGTATCGATCTCATCGAAGATCAGCGTAGGCAAGTCCATCGACCGTGCCACGAGCGATTTAATGCAGAGCATCAACCGGCTCAGTTCCCCTCCGCTCGCCACTTTTCGAAGCGGTTGGAACTGATTGCTCTTATTTGCGTCAAAAAGAAATTCGATATCGTCACAACCCCACGGACCCAGCGTTGCCGTCGACACTTCAACTTTCAGACGTGCATTGGGCATGCCCACCTGCGCCAGCATTTTATTGACCTGTTGTTCCAGAGGTTTTACCTGTGCTTTTCGTGCAGAAGAGATCTTTGCGGCCTGCTGCTCTGCTTTTGAAAGGAGCACGGTCAATTCCTTTTCTGCAGCCGCGATCTCGTCGTCGATATTCAACACAGCCTGGAGCCTCTGCGCGAGGTCTTCCTTTATTTTCAATAATTCGGCGGTTGTCTTCACGCCATGCTTCTTCAGCAAGCGGTAACCAAGCGATATGCGTTCATTTATGCGGTCGATCGCAGCAGGATCGGAATTGATGTGGTTATTGATCCTGCCTGTTTCATCCGCTATATCCTGCAACTCGATTTAAGCC
>DATMHB010000027.1:0-3021 GCA_035555175.1 Flavisolibacter sp.
TTTACTTTATAGTTAATCATGTCCGGACTTTGACCGGGCTTTGCTGTGGCCGTTCGATTGTTTCTAAATTTTCCATTCACGAAATAGTTCACCCATGCATAGACGGTTTCTTTTTTGCTGAAGTGAAAGTTACCCTGCACCGTTTGACCAAGGGCCCAGAAGTGCTGGTCGGTGCTGAAATTGCGTACCAGTGAAAGGTCGGTTGAGATGCTGGCACGGATCTGCGCGTAGCCATGCGTTTTGACAAAAAGTAAAAACAGTAAAATTGATCTCAAAAGGTTGGTCTTAAGTGGTAAAGATAAAAGATGCACCGCAATGCTCATGGGATGCGGAAAAATGATATCATTAAACGCTTGTTAGAGGCCCAGCTTTTAAAGACCGAAAGCTTGCACGCCGCGTATAAAGTTGCAACCGATCAGGCACAGAAGTCGCGTCCAAAAAGCTGCCACAAGAAAAGGCCTGCCCGAAAGCAAGCCTTTTCATTCATAACTGCAAGCGTCTATTTTTTGAGATTCAACTCCCTGATAATATTTTGCGCACCGCCAAGCTTATCCACGCACCAGAGCACAAACCTTATATCAACACAGATGGTGCGATTTAGATCTTTGTCGAAAGCAATTTTGTGGCTGAGCGCTTCATAATTCCCATCGAAGGCGAGCCCGATCAGCTCACCATTTCCATTAAGCACAGGCGAGCCCGAATTGCCACCCGTAATATCATTGGTTGTGATAAAGCAGGTAACAAGATCATTCTTACGCGCATCCTTGTATTGGCCAAAATCCTTCGCCCTGGCCGCTTTTAAAAAGCTCTCCGGAAGGTCGAATTCATAATCACCGGGAATATACTTGGCCAGCATGCCTTTCATGGTGGTTACATAATCGTAATGCACGGCGTCGCGCGGATTGTAAGAGGCCACCTTTCCATAGCTCACGCGCATGGTAAACGTGGCGTCAGGATACATGACCTTGCCGGGGTTCATTTCCATCACGCCTTTCAGGTACAACCTTCCCCATTCGTTATTACGCGTGGTGAACTGCTGGTATAGCGGAAGATATTTACTCTGGTAATTCGTCACGAATGTATTGGCAAGGTTATACGCCAAATCCTGCTGCAACGTATTGGCATTGGGCATACGTGCAAAGGCATTCCATTTGGCATCATCGAATATCATAGTATTATTAAATACGGCCTCTGCATATTTCTGGTAGGTCGCGGCCTTATCCAGTGATCCGTATTCATTCCTCAGAGCCGTGTAAAATCCATTGGGTTGCTGGTCGGCGGGGATATCCTTATAGAACATCATCAATACCGCGCCTACAATATTCTGATCGGAAATTTTATTTTCAGCCTTCAAAAAATTCTGGCGCTGCATGCTGGCAGCATCTACAGCCTTCTTGATAGCATCAGTTGAAGTGCCTGGCTTTACTAGTGCGTTCTCTACCTGCTGCAGGCTGGCAGCAAACGCCAGGAGTGGTGAACCAAGAATGCCTTCGATCAGATATTGACGATGCTTAGCGTAGGGCCGCCATGCTTGATATGCGGCTTCCAGGTCATTGAAAATATTCTGGTATTCCGGTTTCCCTTTTGCCCACTGAATGAATTTTTCCTCGTCCTTTTTCTTTTGGCCATATACATCATACTTCTGCAATTGCTTGGTTTCTCCTTCATAAAATTTCCAGTAATTGGCAATGCTCGCATAATCGGAAGCCAATTGCAGTTTGATGGCAGGATCTTTCTTCATCTCCTCGAACATATATTTCAGGCGCATGTCGCGGAGCTTAACGAGTGTGGGATTGTTGATGTCGGTCGACATCTGTACGCCGTAAGAAGATTCATACCGGTTCGTGCCGCCGGGGTAACCATAGATCATACTGAAATCGCCTTCCTTCACACCCTTGAGCGAAACCGGAAGCGACCATTTTGGTTTCAGCGGAACATTGTTGGGGCTATAGTCTGCGGGACTGCCATCTTTTGCCGCGTACACCCTGAAGATGGAATAGTCGGCGGTATGCCTTGGCCATTCCCAGTTGTCGGTGTCGCCACCAAATTTACCGAGGGCTTCAGGGGGAGCGCCTACAAGGCGAACGTCTTTGTAGCGTTGATACACGAAAGCAAGGAACTGGTTGCCCTTGAACAAGGGTGAGATCCTGGTCTCAATACTTTTCGAAGGATCGCTGAGCCTTGCATTCATCGCCGATAGCAATTGGCTTTGTCGCGATGTACGCTCTTGTCCGGAGAGCCCTTTAAGCGAATCGAGCACCTGGGCCGTGACATCATCGATGCGCAATAGGAATTGAACGGAAAGCGACCCGCCGGGAATTTCTTCGCCGCTGCTCTTTGCATAAAATCCATCGCGGAGATAATTGTGTTCTACAGTGCTGGCACCGGCGATGACGGCATATCCGCAATGGTGGTTGGTGAAGACGAGGCCTTGCGGGCTCACCATCTCACCTGTACAACCACCGCCGAAGATCACGATGGCGTCTTTGAGCGAAGCTTTGTTGATGCTGTACAATTGTTCTTTGGATAATTTCAAACCTTTTTTCACCATGTCGTTATAGACTTGCTGTCCCAACAACAGTGGCAGCCACATGCCTTCATCGGCTGCGGCTCTGAAGACAAATACTACACTAAGGATAAGGGCAATAGATAGTTTTCTCATGTTCATATTTTTAGCGAAAGCAAATTTACGGCAGGGAGCATGAAATCAGTTCAGGCGTTTAGCGGGGAGCCGCTAAGTTTACGACGCTGCGATAAGAATTCAAAATTCATCCGTGGCCCGGCACAAAGGACGCAGCTTACCACTTTGTCTTCGCGGTCATTGGTGGTTCCAGCTTTCTTTCGAGAAAAAAGCCCTCGCGGGCTTTGGTTAAGATTGTTCCTGCTTTCGCTTTACCACCTTCGGAGGCGGTGGCGGCGGTGGTCCCGGAGGATGGGCCGGCCGTGCAGTTTTTGCAGGGGTGGATTTTTTTTCAACGCATGGAGGTGGTGGTGGCGGCGGGGTTCGCATAGCTTCGATTT
>DATMHB010000028.1:0-2540 GCA_035555175.1 Flavisolibacter sp.
CAACACCCGCAGGCGTTCCGGTTGAAATGAGATCGCCCGGCAGCAGGGTCATGAACTGGCTGAGGTAAGAAATGAGGAACGGGATCTTGAAAATGAGGTTGGCGGTTGTGCCATCCTGCATCATTTTTCCATTGAGCTTCAACCATAACCTGAGGTTGTCTACATTTTTGATCTCATCTTTTGTTGCGAGAAAAGGTCCCAGAGGTGCAAAGGTATCGCAGCTCTTGCCTTTCACCCATTGACCATTTCTTTCCAATTGGAATTCCCGCTCACTTAGATCATTGTGCAAACAATAGCCCGCCACATAATCCATGGCTTCCGATTCATCAACATAGGAAGCACGCTTGCCGACCACCACGCCAAGCTCAACCTCCCAGTCTGTCTTTTTTGAATTTTTCGGAATGATCACATTATCGTTCGGCCCGCACAACGCCGTGGTCGATTTAAAAAATATAATGGGCTCGACCGGAATGCTGGCATTTGTTTCTTTTGCATGGTCGGCATAATTAAGACCAATGCAGACGATCTTCGATGGCCTCGCAATCGGACTGCCGAGCCGGATGTCCTTTGACAATTTCGGCAACTCTTTATTTTTGCCGAGATAGGTCTTCAACCGCTTAAGACCATCGTTTCCAAAAAATTTTTCGTCATAGTCCTCACCAAATGATGAGGCATCAAAATAGTCCTCACCGATCATAATCCCTGGCTTTTCTGCGCCTTCGTGTCCGAAACGTATCAGCTTCATTTCAATAGATTTG
Organism: Flavisolibacter sp.; assembly: GCA_035555175.1. Lineage (GTDB taxonomy): Bacteria > Bacteroidota > Bacteroidia > Chitinophagales > Chitinophagaceae > Flavisolibacter. Next base: position 759 of record DATMHB010000028.1, read on the forward strand.
TAAGAATTGACTAATTATTCAGTTTGATAAATCCTCCATCGATCGGGTAATCACAACCCGTAATGAAGGAAGCTTCATCCGAACATAAATAAAGGATCAGATGTGCGATCTCCTCGGGCCTCGCCATCCTTCCGACGGGTTGGGTCTTCGATAATTTTTCAAACATTTCTTTTTCCCTGCCCGGATAATTTTTTTTGATGAAGTCGTCAACAAAGGGGGTGTGCACCCTTGCCGGTGAAATGCAATTGCACCGGATGCCGAGGTCAATATAATCACGGGCAACCGAAAGGGTCATCGCATACACGGCGCCTTTGGTCATGGAGTATGCAAAGCGGTCAGGCAGGCCGACATTGTTAGCGATCGATGCGAGGTTGAGGATCACTCCGGACCCGTGTTGTTTCATAGCGATAACGCCTCCAAGTAAACAATTGTAAACACCCCGGACATTGACGTGATAGAGCCGGTTAAAATCTTCCTCGGCCGTGTTCTCCACATTCCCTATATGCGAAACCCCTGCACTATTCACCAGGATATCGAGGCGGCCGATCCCGGAAAAAACTTCTTTAACGCGAGCCTGCACCGTTACATCCACGGGCTGTTGAACCGCCTTGCCGCCTGCCTTTTCAATTTCTTTCGCCGTGATCCTGATGGCTTCTTCGTTGAGATCGACAAGATGAACAGTAGCGCCCTGCCGAGCAAAGAGCATGGCCACCGCCTTTCCAATGCCGCTTCCGCTGCCCGTGACGACAGCAACTTTTCCATCCAGTCTGAACAAATCGTTCTTCATTTAATATGCTTGGACAATAAAGATTTAATAAAGAAATGAAAGAATCATTACAAACCATCAGCCTTTTCGGATCGGGTCACAGGCTTACGCCCCTCTTCCAGGGAATGAAATCATCCTGGCTCAACAATACGGCCTTGGGCGTAACCTCACCGCTGGCCGCACGGATACAATATTCCAGGATCTCCTCACCTGCTTCCCGAATGGATTTTTCTCCATTGATAATACTGCCGGTATCGATGTCGATGATGTCGGACATTCTCTTTGCAAGCTTTGAATTGGTAGCGATCTTAATGGTTGGCGCTACGGGGTTACCGGTGGGTGTTCCCAGTCCGGTTGTGAAAAGGATAAGGGTTGCGCCTGATGCAGCCTTGCCCGTTGTTGCTTCCACGTCGTTGCCGGGTGTGCACACAAGACTAAGGCCGGGCTTCACCGCGGGCTCGGTATAATCCAGCTCATCCACCACCGGCGAGGTGCCTCCCTTGAGCGCCGCCCCGGTCGATTTAATGGCATCGGTGATGAGCCCGTCATTGATATTACCAGGTGAAGGATTCATATGAAAACCGGAGCCGATTTTTTCCGCGAGCTCATTATAAGACTCCATAAGATGGATGAACTTACGGGCAATGGTTTCATTCGCACACCTGTCGATAAGGTTTTGCTCTGCGCCGCAGAGTTCCGGAAATTCTGCCAACAAAACTTTTCCGCCGAGCGCTACAAGCAGATCCGATGCATATCCAACCGCAGGATTGGCCGATATGCCACTGAAACCATCACTGCCGCCGCATTTCACGCCAATGGTAAGTGCGCTCAACGGAACAGTTTCTCTCTGCGCCTGATTGATCTCCGCGAGACCGAGAAAAGTTTTCCGTATCGCGTCGCAAACCAGTTGCTCTTCACTTTGCGCTTTCTGTTGCTCAAAAACAAACATCGGCTTGTCGAATGAAGCGTTTCTTTTTTTGAGGTCGGCCAAAAAATATTCTGTCTGAAGATGCTGA
>DATMHB010000029.1:0-5966 GCA_035555175.1 Flavisolibacter sp.
AACTTCTCCCGCATCCGTTGCGTTAACACCAGTGCCAACTATCATGGCTATGGAGGGTTTTGTCAGCGGAATGAATTTACTGCTGCCCAGGTCATTGCCGGCACTGACATTTCCGGTCGTAACCGGATAAATAGTAACGCGATATTTTTCAGCAGTTGATTTGAGAATGGAATAGATCTGCTGGCCGGAAAGGTTTTGCATCGTAAGCGGAATAAACAGGGCACCATAATTAAAATGCCGGGCGGACCCATTCACGCCGATATCAAAAGGAAAACTTGCCACCTTCACGGTAAGTCCTGCGGACTGCAGCTCATACAGAACAGCAGGCACATTGAACTCGCTCCAGTCCATCAGGTATCCGTACGAGCTGGTGCCGCCCTGAACGCCACCCGTTGTCTTCAACTCTGACGTCACCTTATCGCCGAGGAGCGCTTTGTTGTATTGTGCTGAAGACAACTCGGCGTAGGTAAGTCCGAATGCTAGTGGCATAGTCCACGCAGTAATGTCGTAGAAAAGGCTGTCCTTGTAATTCAGCGTCTTTTCAAATATCCCCCTGATCAGCCTGAACTGATTCTGGTTGGTGGGCACTACATAAGATGAACCTTTTTTAAAATCGTTCCCACCGGCTTTAATATTGTTGTTCAATTCATAGATGTCGATCTGATGACGGCGCAGCATGTTCACGAAAATATCTATCCTGCCCTGGTCGTCTGCATCACCAAATACATAAGCCTTCACTGGAGCCGATTCTGCTTCTGCAAGAGCGGAACGGTAAAACTCCCTTTGCCAGTCGAGGAATTCTTTCCTCAGCAATTTCGCTGCTTCCAGCGTCGAAAGTGTTGTGGTGAATTGATTTTTTATCGTGAAGGGAAATCGCAAAACACCATTCGCGGTCTGCTGTGCGTGGCCTCTTGAGGAGGCCTGCTCGAACAAAATACCAATGGCTCCATTGACGTCGGGATACGTAGATCCCTTGCCATAATAAAAGTCGTCATAGTTTTCTTTTGTAAAATACAATGAGCCGATCCGATCGAGGAAGGCGGCATGAAACTTCCCCATCTTCACTGTAAGCTCCTGATTTTTTTCCGGGGTCAGCGGATTCACACGCGAGGGGACGCCGGGCTGGAAAAAGAAAGTAGCATTGCTGCCCTGCTCGTGATGGTCGGTCAGGATATTAGGCTTCCACGAATGAAACCACGCAAGCCTGTTCTGGCTTTCGATATGCTGGGCAGGCAGCCAGTCGCGGTTGAGATCGAACCAGTAGTGATTAAATCTTCCTCCTGGCCAAACCTCATTGAACTCTCTGGAGTTGGGGTCGGTGACCAGGTTCTTGCTTTTATGTTGATTGGCCCAGGTAGAAAAACGCTGCAGGCCATCAGGATTAAATGAAGGATCGAAAAGAATAACAACATTTTGGAGCAGCTCATCAATCTGCTTTCCCTGCGCAGCGGCAAGATAATAGGCGCTGAGCAGCGCAGCATTCGCACCGCTTGGTTCATTACCATGGATGGAATGACCGATATAAATGACGATGGGCATGGCGGCCGTATTCAATGAAGCCGACCTGGACGGATCTGTCAGTTGCACGTGCTGTTGCCGGATCTTTTCAAGGTTTTGGTGATTGGCCGGAGACGTGATGATCAGTAATATTTGCGGACGGCCTTCATAAGTAGATCCCATGACCTCGAGCCTGATGCGGTCAGGTACTGCCTTTGCAAGCGCCTGCATATAATTGATCAGCCGGTCGTGCGTAACATGCCACTCTCCTACTTCGTGATAGATCACGTCCTTTGGTTTCGGCACAGATGGATTATATGATACGCTGTCGGGAAGATAGTAGCTGAGGTCCTGAGCGAAAAGCTTTGCAGATAAAAAGATCAGCAATAAAGCAAGCAGTTTTTTCATACAGTATAGTTCTGCATGAAATTAAGGGATTCTGTGCTTCACGAAATGGATAAACACCGTCTCCAGGGAAGGACGCCGCGCGCTGCGCCGCTTGCGTTCTTCGCGCTATGGCGTGCTACCGCCACGTGACTGCGTTGTTTGCAATTTTTGTTTTTGGTCTGCGGCCACCGTGGTGTGGCTATTGTTGCCGTGACTGTGGTAGCTGTTAGTGTTCTGACTAAATAGGGCCGGTGACCTCGCTGTTCCCTGGGTGTTGCTACTTTCCTTCGTAGAACTTCGTGAACGCCTCTGCCGTCGGGCGGGGAGGTGTTCCTATTGCGAGCTTTCCTGAAAGGATTCGAAGTTTCTTTTTTACTTTGCCCGCGAGTCTCCGCCTTCGGCGTGACGCACGGCGTTGCTTCTCTTAAACGATGTTTCCTTAACGGTTGTTATTTTCTTTTTCCAGCTTCGTGCATGGGTCTCCCGCCGGGCGGGACCCGCGCACTGTTTCTCTTTTGCGGAGTTTCCTTAAAGGATTCGAAGTTTCTTTTTCCAACCTTTTGTCTTGAAACAAAAGGTGGAGCCAAAAGTTCAAGCCGATTCAATGTGCACCACTCATTAAATCCGTAGGCCGCCTCTTATGAATCGGCGCTCTGCAGCACTCTGAATTTGGACGGTCTTAAGGAGCAAGACTCCTATTCGTGCTATGCGACGGACCAAAGGGCGCTGTATTCCGTTAGGCCTTCTTTAAAGAATAAATGTCGTTAAGATACCCACGGAAATAAGGCGCTGGAACAGATCCTCTGTTCGAAGAGCGGGTAGAAGGCATTTCGGCATTTAATGCTTTAATGCAGTCTTGGTTAGTGCTTCGTAGAAATGATTGCGTTGGTGTAGTAAGCGTTGTGCTTTGAGCCTTTTGAATTTTGAATTTTGTTCCGCCGGGGCGGGATGAGTTTCAAAGGCTGATATAGTGCTGCAAATGGCTGATCGTTTCCTGTTGCATCAATATGGTTTCTTTAACCACGTCGCTCATTGAAATGATGCCTACCATTTCTGATCCGGAGAACACAGGAAGGTAGCGGATATTATTAGAGGTCATCAGTTCCATACAGTATTCAACCGTATCGCGCAGCGATATATGCGGCAGGTCTTTACTCATGATCTCTTCCACTCTCGTGTCGGTAGAGCTCTTCCCTTTCAGTATCACCTTACGCGAATAATCCCTTTCGGTGACGATACCCAGGAATTGTCCATCAGCATCCGCTACTATAACGGATCCTATATTTTGTTCCGACATGATCTTGAGCGCATCGAGCACTGAGGTACCGGGATTAACTGAAATGGCAGATCTGCCCTTATGGGTGAGAATTTGAGCAACAGTGTGCATAGCAAGTCTTTGGAGTAATTTACGAAAGAAAAGAAGAGTAAAAAAAGAATTCTTTTTCTTAAACCCATCGATCAACAGCTGGCATGCCAATTGAATTGGTATGGAAAAACTGTTATGAAAACAAAAGTCCTGATCGCGGCCCTGGTCGGCATAGCAACTGCTTCCGGCATTTATTTTTATAGAAAATGGATGGCTAATAAAAATGTGAAGTCGCAGCCAATCAAGAAAAATCATCACCTTACCAAGGCATTTGCAAGGGCAAAAGAATATGCTTCCAACGGCAATTAAGATGTGGTCCTCGCGGAGCCCGCTTACGTATTATCCATTTAACAGAAGCTTGACTTACCCGGTTTAATCATTCGCTTCAATTTGCCTTCTCAGCGATAGAACGATCAAAACCACGTTCCATTCATATGAAAAGACAAATTGTACTCTTTGCGTCGCTGCTGGTGTCTGTGATATCAATGGCGCAGACGAAGCCAATGTTTGGCCTCAGGGGTGGGGTGAGCACTGCCTCTATGAAAGGAGATGCCGTTAACAGCCTGAACAGCCTGCTCGATTTCAGCAATGGCGCCATTACTACCAACCCTCATACTGGTTTCTTTGGTGGAGGCTATGCCAGCATTCCCCTGGGCGGTCCGGTGTCGCTTGAGCCGGCCCTTTATTACACTCAAAAGGGTTATGAAATGAATGGGGACATTGCCATTAAAGGTGCTGATTTTTTAGGGGCCAATGCAAGGGCCAAACTCACTACGGGCTATATTGACCTACCCGTGCTGCTGAAAGTGAACATGAATGGCTTTCAGGTGTTTGCGGGTCCGCAGATCTCTTACCTGTCAAAAGCCGATTTAAAAACGACAGCAGGGCTTCTCGGTTTCAACCTTCTGAATAAGACCATGGATGCCACAAACCAGTTCAACCGGTGGGATGCCGGTGTAACAGGCGGCATCGGTTATCAGTTCGCAAATGGACTTAATCTTTCAGCGGCCTATGATCACGGCCTTGCGAGGACGGATGCAAACAAAAGCCTGAATGCCTACAACCGTTCCTTCAAGATCGGATTGGGTTATAACTTCTGATAAGATAAACGCAAAGAGCGCAAAACAATGCAAACAAACGCCTTGCAAATTTTCTGCACTCTTTGCGTTTCATATCCATCAAACACAAATAGGGAACCAGGAAACAGCGACTAATACACCGAGAGCGGAGGATGGAATAGTATGCCCTGCCGAAGGCAAATGCTTTGACCGGCTTGTTTCGCCCCGGGGGAGATGAATTGTCAGCCCTCTTTCTTTACATTGATAGCGCTCGCGCCTTTAGGACCCATCTCCACTTCGAAAGTAACTTTATCGTTTTCTTTTACAGGTGCGGTCAATTGATTCACGTGAATGAATACCCGCTCACCCGTCGCGAGGTCATTAATAAAACCAAACCCCTTATCATTATTAAAGAATGTAACGACGCCTTTTCTAATGGGATCTTCTTCCCTGGCCTCTTGTTTTGGCACACCAATCTCAACGTCTTCAACGTTGAATACTTTCTTTTTTTTCGGATCCGGAGGTGTAGAAGAAATGTTCCCGTTTTCATCGATGTACGCCATCATTTCGTCAAGGCTCTTTCCTTTTTTTGCATTGGCCTTTCGCTGCTCCATTTTTTCAGCTTTGTCCTGACGGTGTTTTGCTCTTTGTTTTTCCTTTTCTTTCTTACCAAAAGTTTCTCCTGATTTTGCCATATTTATTTCACTGATTTGATTGTGGTGAAGTTCGTATTTTTTATCCGTACGTTTTTGAATAATTGATTAAATAAAAAGCGAATTATCAACAGCAGCGATATTTCCGGTTCAGGACCAGGCCGGATGCAGTTTTTTGATCATGACGGGTTCATTTACGAGCCCCGAGAAGTAAATTCACCATCGCCTCGTTCTCCTGTATCATGGCGTGGTCAACTGCCGATTTGCCACGACTATCCCCGATGTCAATATCAGCTCCATGCTGCAGTAGCAGCGTAGCGATCTCCAATTGGCCGAACGTGGCAGCGAAGGTCAGTGCGGGGGCACCCTGCGCGTTTCGGATATTGACCCCGGCCCCTGCATTTATCAGCTGTCGGCAGATGTCAGCATAGCCTTTAAAAGCAGCACCCATGAGCGCGGTGTTGCCGGAGACATCCTGAAGGTCCGGATCGGCCCCATGTTCCAGCAATATGCCTACCACACCAGGATGATTATTGTAGGCTGCAATAATTAATGGACAAAACCCTTTTGCATCCTGTTCGTTGATCAGCTCAGGCAATAATCCGCACACTTTCGCAACATCCGTTATATCGCCGCGGCGGCAGGCGTCAAGGAAGAAAGAGAACTCGTTCGATTGCATGATCTATGGATTTTTAAAATAATGCCAGATAAAAAAGGTAAAAAGAGAAAAGGATCTGACGGTACGTTTAACCTCAAAGACGGAAAGCCTGACCAATTGGGATGCACACGCAAGAGCAAGAGGCCCGTAAGCATAGTGTGTCTCATCCTTTGCGAGACCAGGCGTTATTTTTATCATCATCAATGATATAAACCCGACCGCTGGCGGTCCTCAAACAACCATTGAAGAAAAAGTTTTTGCTCGGTCCTTACCAGGTGCACATCGCCAAGTTTAGAATACCTGTCATTAGTGTAAATATGATGTTCAAGGCCGAGGCGCAGTCCACC
>DATMHB010000030.1:0-4490 GCA_035555175.1 Flavisolibacter sp.
ATCTCTTCACCGTTGCTATCGAAGAAACGGAATTCGGTGAGGTGATAGTTGGTGTCTGATTTAAGATTGATCGTCTCCTTGAATTTTCTTTTCCATTTGGAAACTTTCGACCAGAGCCATCCTTTGGTAAGGAAGCCGTAAACGATCGGATGAACGATCAAGGTAAGATTACGGTGCTTGTGCGTAATGAGATAATTAAGATTCTTTTCAATCTCGTCTTCGAGGATGAGCGTGGATGCGATCTTTCCGGTTCCGTTACAGGTAGGACAAACTTCCTGTGTATTGATATTCATCTCCGGCTTCATGCGCTGCCTCGTGATCTGCATCAGCCCGAATTTGGAAATGGGAAGCACTGCATGCTTTGCACGGTCCGGCCGCATGAATTCTTCCATCGCCTCGAGCAATTTCTTCTTGTTCTCGGGCATCTTCATATCAATGAAGTCCACAACGATGATCCCGCCGATATCGCGGAGCCTCAGCTGGCGGGCAATTTCTTCGGCAGCTTCCATATTGGTCTCAATGGCATTCTGCTCCTGGTTATTGCTCACGCTCTTATAGCCGCTATTTACATCAATTACGTGAAGGGCTTCGGTGTGTTCAATAATGAGATACGCGCCGCTATTAAGGTTCACCGTTTTTCCGAAAGAAGCTTTCACCTGTTTGGTGATGCCGAACTGGTCGAATATCGGTGTTCCATTCTGGTGGAAGCTTACGATGTCGGCCTTTTCGGGAGCGACGCGCTGGATATAATTTTTTGATTCGGAGAAAATCGCCTTGTCGTTGGTGACGATGCGGTTGAAGTCCTCATTCAGAAGATCCCTGAGTATGCTTGCTGTTTTCGTCTGTTCGCTCAGGATCTTCGCCGGGGCGGCGGCGCCTTTAAGATTGGCCTGGATCGCTTTCCACATGGCCGTGAGTTCTGACAGGTCTTCATGCAGTTCGGCAGTGTTCTTTCCTTCTGCAGCTGTGCGCACGATGACGCCGAAATTTTTTGGCTTGATAGATTCTACGATGCGTTGTAGTCTCTTCCTTTCTTCCGAAGAATGGATCTTCCTGGAAACGGCAACGATATCATTAAAAGGGGTGAGCACAATGAAGCGGCCGGGCAAAGAAATCTCGCAGCTGAGCCTTGGCCCTTTTGCAGCAATTGGTTCCTTGAGGATCTGGACGAGAATGTTCGGCTTTCCACCCAGTACCTCGTTGATTTTGCCAGTCTTTATGATCTCGGGTTCAATATGAAATTGCGCAAAGTCCAACCCGTCGGCCGATTTATCGTTAATAGATAACTGGGTGAACTTGAGCAGCGATTTTGCATACGGGCTCAGGTCGGTATAATGAAGAAAGGCGTCTTTTTCATAACCCACATCCACAAACGCAGCATTGAGCCCGGGGATGAGCTTTTTTACCTTGCCGAGGTACAGGTCGCCAACCGCAAACCTTGCATCGGTCTTTTCGCTATGAAGCTCTACCAGCCTTTTATCTTCCAATAAAGCAATGTCTACGCCCAGGGCAGTAGAATTAATAATCAATTCCTTGTTCACATTACTACAGCTTTAATATATGCTTATGGTCGCCGGTTGCTTTGCGTGTACCGAACTGCTGCAGTAATTTAAGGCAAATTATAGCGGGGCAAATTGAAGGGAAAGTGCAATCGGTAGTTGCGCAACCAGCTAAACAGAATGCCGGGAACAACTTGTTCCCGGTCAGTAAAGAACCTATTTATTCCTCTTTTTATGACGGTTCTTTCTCAATCTTTTTTTCCGCTTGTGCGTTGCAATCTTATGACGTTTTCTTTTTTTACCACAAGGCATACTTCGTTAATGTTTTTATTTAATAATTTATTTTCTGAGTTCAATAATTCTTTTCTGTACTTCATCCCTGATCTCAGGAACCCTGATAAGGGATAAGCTTTTTTGATACCACTCAATCGCGCCCTGCTTATTTCCCATCTGTTCATTCGTCTCTGCTATCCTGATCACCGCTTCAATATTATCAGGTTGGAGTCGCACAACCCTCCTGAAGCGTTCGATGGCTTTCTCCAATTGTCCCGACACCAGACTTGCCTGGCCGAGGGTCATCTGTGCGTATATATTGGTTGAATCTTTATCCGCCACTTCCCTGATCATGCTGATCCCCTGCATTGGTGTGGCCACATTACCGTAAAGGTAAACAGCTCCTAACCCCACTTTGGAAGAATCATTTTCCGGATCAATCTTCAAAGATCGTTCAAACAGGTCCTTTGCCTGCATGGCTTTCCATTGCCTGACTCCACCGTCCTTCTCATCTACGAGGTTGTTCAAAAACAAATGGGCTGCAAATGTGAGGGATTTTTCTGAATTTTCCAACCTGGCTGCTTCAGCTGTGTACCAGGCATAAGGCTCAAAAACGCCTGCGCTGTCGGCCCAGAAACGCGAAAGCTGGTGATAAATATGAAGCTGCTGATCTTTTACATTACCTCTTGATATGCTATGTTCGAGGAAATTGAGTCTGGTGATCTGCTCCGCCGAAAGGTGTTCCTTTGCGTGATGAAGAATGGTGTCAATAGAAATGCTGGCTGCGGCAGATGGCTCGACCCGAGCCTGCTTTATTTCCCGCGCCCCAAAAATTTGTTTTTCCGTTGCGGCATATAATCCGATAACTACAAGCAGGGCAATGCCCGCCATGATCCACTGAGGTTTTTTCATCATGTCCTTCGTTCGAAGGACGCGAAGTTACTGTACTGCGGTCAGTTTCTTCACTTCAGCAACAAACTCCTTTGCAGGTTTGAATGCCGGAATGTTGTGCTCAGGGATATGAACGGCAATGTTTTTCTTGATGTTACGGCCAATCTTTGCAGCTCTTCTTTTGGTGATGAAAGAGCCGAAGCCACGGATATAAATATTCTCACCTTTTGAAAGTGAATCTTTGATTTCCTTGAACATCGATTCAAGCGTTACTAAGACATCAACTTTAGGAATGCCCGTTTTTTCGGAAATCTGATTGACTAAATCTGCCTTTCTCATAGCAAAGTTTTAGAATGTTTGACAACAATATAGCACAAAGTACAGTGATTGTCAATAGAATAGAAAATAATGTTACTAAATTGCCTGTGGAAAGGTTATGGATCTAATAAATGATGAGGTTGGGATCTCCCAAATAAGGGAAAATACTGAGCGAGGCCAGCGGTTTGTCTCCGGCCTTTTATTATGGAATAGGACCGAAAACCGGAGGGAAATGCCCTGGAAAAGGGAAAAGGACCCCTATAAAATCTGGATCAGCGAGATCATTCTGCAGCAAACCCGGGTCGAGCAGGGAATGAAATATTATGAAAACTTTATCAGCGTCTTTCCCGATCTGCAAACCCTGGCCGCGGCCCCCGACGAAAAAATCTTTAAATGCTGGGAAGGACTCGGTTATTACTCGAGGTGCCGCAATCTGATCTGGACGGCGCGTCACATCCAATACCAACTGAACGGGCGCTTCCCCACTGATTACGAAGGTCTGCTTAAATTAAAAGGAATCGGCACCTACACCGCCGCCGCCATCGCTTCGTTTGCGTATAATCTGCCTCATGCAGTTCTTGATGGAAATGTTCTCAGGGTACTCTCTCGCATTTTTGGCGATGAAACGCCGGTAGATTCTATTGAAGGAAAAAATTCTTTTACCGTTCTTGCTCAGTCCATGCTTCCATCGAGCAAGGCCGGAGCATACAACCAGGCGATCATGGATTTCGGTGCCACCATCTGCAAGCCCTCGCCTGTTTGCGGCGCGTGTTTTTTCAATCATTCGTGCACTGCCTTTCTTTTCAACCTACAGAATGTTTTGCCGATAAAGGAAAAAAAGCCGGCCATCAGGGAACGATGGTTCCATTATTTTCTCCTTGTATCGGACGATCAGGTTGCCATAAGACAGCGGACCCAGAGCGATATCTGGCAGGGCCTGTTTGAATTTTTTCTAATCGAAAAACACAAGGCTGTCTCTGACGGAAGTATCTTTAACCAGTTCAGGAAGCAGACAGGACTAAAGAAACGGAGGCTTATCAATTCAAATCATACCGATCAAAAGCTTACTCATCAGCTTATACATTTCAAACTGTTCTGCATTGAGGTTGATGACGCAAAAAGCATAGAAGGATTTACCTGGATCAACAAGGACCGTCTTCATCAGTATGCTTTTCCAAGGACCTTACAGGAATTTGTAAAATGCATTCAATGATCAGGATCAATTGGCTGGCAGCAAATTTGATTATCTTATTTAAATTTATAAGCGGAAATACTTAGACGAATTTGAATAACAGATAAATCAGACAGTATGAGAGGGGTAAACAGGGTCATGCTCATTGGCAATTTGGGAAAAGATCCGGATGTTCAGTTCCTTGAAGGCAATATTGCGGTCGCAAAATTTCCTCTCGCAACTACCGAAACATTTAAGGACAGGTCGGGAAAGCTGATCTCGCAAACCGAATGGCACACGGTCGTACTCTGGCGCGGACTGGCCGAACTGGCACAAAA
>DATMHB010000031.1:0-4048 GCA_035555175.1 Flavisolibacter sp.
AGCCATTCGTAAATGGTGATGCGATTTATTTCACGGCTAATTTTTCAGGCAACGATGATGTGTACATGGTGCAGATGAAAGACCGCAGCATTTATCGGTTAACAGGCGGCCTGACGGGTAATTATTATCCTTCTGTATTTAATGACAGCTTGGTTTGGTCACATTTTACTGCAGAAGGATTGCAGTTGCAGACAAGGGCCCTATCGGAGCGCAAATTATTGGATCCCTTAAAAATAACGGAACTCCCAGGCATTTTTCCGGTGGCATTACCGCGGGATATTACGGATATTACATCGCGCCGGTTTGGCATCAAACGCTACAAAAAATCGACCGGACTTTTAAATTTCCATAGCTGGAGGCCCGACTATATTGATCCCGAATTCACTTTCAGTCTCTACAGCGATAATATACTGGGCACTTTCTCGAATGCTGTTTTTTACCGGTATAACCAGAATGAAAATTCACACGGCGTTGGATGGAACGGTTCTTACAGCGCGCTATTTCCCGTGCTCAATGCAGGTTTTGAATACACTTATAACCGCCATATCCGGTCATCGGCTGGCCCGATAACCCTCGATCAGTATGAGGCGCGGTTGGGTTATAACATCCCGCTCAACTTCACGCGCGGCCGTGCATACCGGTTTCTGAACTTTGGATCCAATTATGTTTTCAATCATGTAACACCAACGGGCTTGAATAAGGATTCTCTTCAGAATGCCAGTTTCAATTATCTCCACCATTTTATCAGTTGGTCGCACTATTTGCCAAGAGCCATTCAGCATATTTATCCGCGACTTGGCTATGCGCTTTCTGTTGCACATCGCCACCTGCTCGACAGAAACGGATACCAGTTCAACGGCAATGCTTCCATCTTCCTTCCTTCTTTTGCCAATCACAGCGTTGTCCTGAGTGGCTCTTTTCAGCAACACGATCGATACAACTATATTTTTGCCAATCGATTTGCCGGATCGAGAGGATATACCGACTATGATTCGTCCAGGATGTGGAGGCTGTCTGTCAATTATCATTTTCCGGTCGCCTATCCCGATTTCGGCATCGCCAGCATTGTATACCTGCAGCGCCTGAGAGGAAATGTTTTCTTTGATTATTCAAGACTATATCCTGCCATGCGAAAGGCCGGCACCACCCTCCGAAGTGTGGGCGGCGAATTGTATTTCGATACAAAATGGTGGAACCAGCTACCCGTGTCTTTCGGTGTGAGGCTAAGTCATCTGCTCGACAACGGTCCTTCTCCATTGGACAGGCGAGGAAGCAATTGGGTAGAGTTCATTTTGCCGGTAAATCTTATTTCGGGAAATTAACTGAGGGTATTCGTTGCGCCGATAATTGTAAAATGCAACGAGGGGATCTAAACGCGAAGGACGCTTTGAATTTCCTTGCGTGCCTTCCGGCTGTTTAAATCAAACCACAACCACGGCGGTATGGAACTGATATCAATTCAATGCCGCGAGGCTTTCTTCCAGCGCCCTGATCTTTTGTTCCGCATCTGCTTTTTTCCTTCGTTCCACTTCCACAACTTCTGGTTTTGCATTTTGAACGAACCTTTCATTACCTAATTTTTTCTCTACCGAAATGAGAAAGCCCTTGTGGTATTCCAACTCTTTTTGCAATTGTTCTTTCTGCGCTCCGGTATCCACTTTGGCTTCTGTTTCTATATAGAACTTGTCGGCATTCACAACAACGGCGATCGTATTGGTTACAGGCTCGTTTGTAAACTTTATTTCCCGCGCATTCACCTGCTTCCGTAGAATACCTTCGATCGCGGTGAAGCTTCTACGGTCTGCCGTGAGTATGTGCAAAACAACACTGTCTTTTGGTTTAATGTTATTCTTGTTGCGGCCATCACGGATCGCCGAGATCGTTTGCTTAAGCAGTTCGCCCTGTTGCAGTACGGCAGCATCGGTTGCCGATGCTTTTACCAGCTGACGCACGCAAAGGTCGCCTGCGTTTTCTTTCAATTGTTTGTTGACCTCCTCTGTAATAAATGGCATGAAAGGATGCAGGAGGGCCATTAGCTGGCCGAAGAAGTCCGCCGTTTTATCATAGACATTTGCCTGAACCGGCTGTTCAAATCCAGGCTTGATCCATTCCAGATACCAGCTGCAGAAGTCATCCCACACAAGCGAATAAATTGTCTTAAGCGCTTCACTCAGTCTGAAGTTGGAATACAGATCTTCAACTTCCGACTTCACCTGGTTCAATCTGTTCTGGAACCATTGGATGGCAAAGCCATCGGCGGCAGACGTCTCGCTGCGGTCGGTAGCCTTTCTTTCTTCCCACATCTTTACGAGCTTCAGCGCATTCCAGATCTTGTTATTGAAATTCCTGCCCTGCTCACAGCTGCTGTCATCGAACAGCAGATCATTACCGGCGGGAGCACTGATGAGAATACCAAAGCGCACGGCGTCTGCACCAAAACGTTCAATGAGATCAAGCAGGTCGGGCGAGTTGCCGAGTTGCTTACTCATTTTCCGGCCCTGCTTGTCACGCACCATTCCGGTAAAGTATACATGTTCAAACGGACGCTGGTGCATATATTCTTCACCGGCCATGATCATTCTTGCTACCCAGAAGAAAATGATATCCTGCCCTGTAACCAGCACCGAACCCGGATAATAATAATCGATGTCGGGGTTGCCTGGTTTAGTGATGCCATAAAAAACTTCAATAGGCCATAGCCAGGATGAGAACCAGGTATCAAGAACATCTTCATCCTGCTGCAGCTTTGCCTTGCTGACGCCATATTCCGTTTTAAACAATTCGACTGCTTCCGCTTCATTGGCAGCCACTACGAAACGGCCGTCATCATCATACCATGCGGGTATACGCTGGCCCCACCACAGCTGACGGCTGATGCACCAGTCCTTGATATTCTCGAGCCAGTATTTATATGTAGCGAGGAAGCGTTCTTCGGGATGGATCCTGACGTCGCCACTGATCACTGCTTCAAGTCCTTTGTCTGCGAGTGTGCGCATGCGCACAAACCACTGTGTGGATATTCTTGGTTCTACTACCGCATTGGTTCTTTGGGAGAAGCCAAGCCGTGTGCCGTATTCTTCTTCTTTTACCAGCAGTCCCTCATTTCTTAATTGCACGATCGCCTGCTTTCTTGCTTCGAAGCGATCAAGGCCCACAAATACTTCCGCAGCAGCGCTGAGCGTACCATCGGGGTTCAATGTATCGATGGCAGGCAGTTGATGCTTGAGTCCGAGATTATAGTCATTTATATCGTGAGCCGGAGTTACCTTAAGCGCGCCGGTGCCAAATGCGGGATCAACGTATTCATCAAAGATCACGGGCACTTCGCGATTCACCAGGGGCACTATGAGTTTCTTTCCCCTGAGGTGTTGGTATCGTTGATCATCGGGGTTTACACAGACTGCGGTATCACCCATGATGGTCTCGGGCCGTTGTGTCGCAATGACAACATAGTCGCTATCATCGCTGCCGGTTGTACCCGCGATCCTATATTTTACATAGTATAATTTTCCCTGGACATCCCTGTACTCTACCTCTTCATCACTGAGGGCGGTTTCGGCGGCAGGATCCCAATTGATCATGCGGGCCCCGCGGTAGATCATTCCTTTTTTGTAGAGGTCGATAAACACTTTGATGACCGCTTCATAATAGTGATCATCCATGGTAAAAGTTACCCTGTTCCAGTCTACACTGCACCCCAGCTTCCTGATCTGATGATAAATAATGCCGCCATATTTTTCTTTCCATTCAAAAGCATGACCGAGGAACTGCTCGCGCGACAACTGGTGCTTCGAAATGCCTTTTTCTTTTTCCAGCATTTGCACCACTTTGGCTTCGGTAGCGATGGAGGCATGGTCGCTGCCGGGAACCCAACAAGCGTTAAAGCCCGTCATTCGCGCCCTGCGAACGAGCACGTCCTGCACGGTTTCGTTCAGGGTGTGGCCCATGTGCAAGACGCCGGTAACATTGGGAGGGGGGATCACCACCGTAAATGGCGGGCGGTTATCGGGTTGGCTAAAGAAATAACCCTTGTCCATCCAGTGACGGT
>DATMHB010000032.1:0-2604 GCA_035555175.1 Flavisolibacter sp.
TATAGAAAAGGAATCATCCATGAGGGCCGTGGTTGAAGTTGCAAAAGGATTAAAGCGTCTGGCAGAAGAGCAGATAAAAAGTTGAAAAAATTTTAGTTGCATCGCTGCATTTTCGCGCCGCGTGATGACCATTTGTCGAGCAGGATGTTTTCGTCGGGCGCAGCCAAATAAATTGTGCCTTTCCTTACGGGATCCTGGTCGATGGCAAGGCGGCAGCGCATTTGCGATAATTGCTCCCAGCCGGTGGAAGAGCTGATCATCGGTCCCTTTTCTGGATAAATCAAGAACAATAAAAAAGCGGCATCCATTTCCCGGGCGAGCTGCAACACCAACTCTTCAATTGCGCGTATGCCTGCCGCTGAAGTTCCGACGCCTCCAATGTATTTAGGATCGGATAACTTGATTCAATATGAGAGAAGCTATTAGCACAGTAAGCCTAATTGAGCCATCGGAGAGGGGCTAATTTTTATCTTTCAATTTTTACCACAGATCAGCAGGAGTGACCATCGGTTCCATCGGTTCCATCCGGGTCATTGCCTGTGAACAAAGAGTGAGGGCACCACTGTCGTTTACTGAAAGATCAGAGGAATTTATCGGCGTTCGGAACGAAATTCAGGAAAGCTTCCTGCTTAACCTTATACTTTCTTTTATCGAGCTTATAATAAAATGCACCCTTTTTTGAATTGGATTTGTCCTTCCCGTTTTGCTTTACGATCAGCCCTGTTGAAACAAGCTTCCGCATGAAATTCCGGTTATCGAACACGGTATCATATACACCCTCGTAAAGACTTTGCAGCTGGGGTATCGTAAATTTATCCGGCAACAGTTCAAAAAGGATCGGGTGGAGGGCAGCCTTATAACGGAGCTGCTTAGACGCAAGCCTTACCATGTCATCATGATCAAAGATGAGCCGCGGTTTTTTGTTCAGCAGAAACCATTCAGCATGGTATTGATCGCTGATCTGCTTTTCGTATTGATGAATGTCGATGAGGGCAAAATAAGTGACTGAAATGGTGCGTTCTTCGGGATCGCGGTTAACATCGCTGAACGCCTGCAATTGCTCCATATACACTCCTTCGAGCCCTGTAAGCTGTTTAAGGATCCGGTCCGCCGCCTCGTCGAGGTTTTCATGAGGTTGCAGGAAACCGCCCATTAAACTCCATTTGTCTTTTTCAGGTTCGAAGGCCCTGCGGATGAGCAGGAGTTTCATGTCTTTGCCGTCAAATCCAAATATGATGCAATCAATTGCTACCAGGATTGGATGTTGTCCGGAGTACTGCGTCATACAATGAAACGATTACAGGGAAATAAATAAAAGCTGCAAGATAAGGTGAAGCCGCTGGAAAATTTCTTTCGCACACCAGGTTTAGCATTACCTGGTTCCGGATTTCTGCAAACGATCCGATTGCTTGCTCCTTAAACAATTGAACGCGCGGTCTGTTCAGCCGGTAACCAGATTTGTTGCAAGAATTGAATAATAAATGTGGAATGAACATTTAAACTTTCGGCCGGGTTCCGCCGCGATACGGATTATGAAAGCTTGCGATGGCGCGCGAAAGGCCGGCTTGCGTTCGTACGGCTCAGTCAAGTTGTGTATTCCAAACACAAAGTATACCCCTTATTGGCCCTTCTGCGCAAGGAGACGGAGACTCCGAGCTTATGGTTTTACGGCCCCGATATAAAATAATTTTTTTTATAAGTGTCAATAGCACATTTTATTTTACTTATATTTAACAGAGCCATTTTTTAGCGATCTATCTACACAAAAACATAAATTATGAGAAATTGCTTGCTGCCTTGCAGGGTCACGCCCTTCAGGGCCGCCTTCCAACGGCGCCTATCCAAAAAACTTTTTCTGATCTTATTCGTTTCATCCACTTCTTTCCTTCATGCACAACAGATTACCATTGCAGGAAGGGTAGCTTCCGGCGACACTTCCCTGCCCAACGTTAGCGTTCAGGTGAAAGGCACGACTTCGGGAACACTGACCGATGCCAACGGGCGATTTACGATCTCCGCCCCTGCAAATGCCACATTGGTTTTCAGCTCGCTTGGATTCAATACGAGAGAGGTGAAAGTAAACAACCAGACACAGCTCGATATTCAGTTGCAGTCAACGTCGCAACAACTGGAGCAGGTGGTGGTAGTTGGTTACGGTACGCAGCGAAAGGCTACGCTCACCGGATCAGTTTCATCTGTAAAGGGATCAGAGCTCGCAAAGACACCAACCATGAATGTGACCAACAGCCTCGGTGGACGGCTGCCGGGTCTTGTAACGGTAACGCCGAGCGGCGAGCCGGGTTATGATGGTTCAATTTTGAGAATCAGGGGCATCAACACACTGAATAATAATAACCCGCTGGTGGTTGTGGACGGCATACCGGGACGCTCGCTCGATCGATTAGACCCCAGCACGATTGAAAGCATTTCAGTATTGAAAGATGCATCGGCCGCAATTTACGGCGCGCAGGCTGCGAATGGCGTTATCATTGTTACTACCAAGCGGGGTCGCGTGGGAAAACCAACGATTACCGCCAGTTTCAATCAGGGATATGGTAGACCGACGCGTATTCCTAAAATGGCCGATGCAGCCACATATGCCAC
>DATMHB010000033.1:0-5011 GCA_035555175.1 Flavisolibacter sp.
TTTTGTGGCTTTTGCTGCTTGCCTGACGGTCGCGGCTGTGGCTTCTGCTGGTTGGGTCGTTGCAATTGTTTTTGCTGTCCCTGTCTTTGATCCCTTCCTTTCTGATGCCTTTTCTTGTCTGCTTTTTCGAGACTCTTCAGACTGATATGGCCTACGACATCTACGAATTCGGGCTCTACTTCTTTTGTTTTGGTGGAAGTAACATCAACTGCTTCCAGTTCATCCGGAACAATATTCTGATTATTCAATGACGTGATCTTTCTTACTCTTTCAAGGGTGAGTGGGTATTGCTTGTTACTGTCGGGCAATACATACCACATCAGGTTTTTAAAGATATCCTTTTTGATGAGCGTTGCCGTACCCCTTGCTACCTGAAGCATATCTGCATTTTCCGGGAAGCCCTGCAGCGCATCGAGATAAGTATCGAGCTCGTAATTGAGACAGCATTTGAGACGGCCGCATTGTCCGCTGAGCTTCGTTTGATTAATGGAAAGATTTTGATAGCGGGCCGCCGCTGTATTCACTGATTTAAAATCGGTGAGCCAGGTGGCACAACATAATTCGCGGCCGCAGCTGCCGATACCGCCCACCTTCGCCGATTCCTGTCGGGCGCCGATCTGGCGCATTTCTACTTTCACACGGAATTCGGACGCATAGATTTTGATCAGCTCTCTGAAGTCAACGCGGTCATCAGCTATATAAAAGAAAGTTGCCTTCTTACCATCAGCCTGGATCTCCACCTCACTCATCTTCAGGTTCAATTTCAGTTGGCGCGCTATGGCCCTGCTCCTGATAAGTGCTTCTTTTTCGCGTGCCTTGTTCTGTTTCCACAGATCAAGATCCCTGTCGGTTGCCCGCCTCAGAATTCTTTTCATTTCAGAATTGAATTCATCCACCCCTTTTTTCTTCAGCTGTATTCTTACAACCTCGCCTGTGAGCGAAACTTCACCCACATCAAACCCGCTGACCCCTTCTACCGCAATGAGGTCACCCTTTTCATAAAATTGCAGGGAATTATTTCTGTAAAAATCTTTACGGCTGCCGTTATTAAAACTCACTTCTACCACGCGGCAGGATTCACCCGCATCATTTACGGGGAGATTGACGAGCCAATCGTATGTATTCATCCGGTTACAGCCGCCGGTGCTGCATCCTCCATTGCTTTTACAACCGTTAGGTTTGCCGGAACCTGTTCCACAACTACCACATCCCATACTGTTTTACTTCCTGTTTAAAGTTAATGAGGCTGGCAATAGAATAGGCTATGAAACACCATTAGTATGCGCAGTTCCGATCACAAATAATGTGCGCACGCGGTACTGAGATGGTACTAATCACATCGATCAGTTATAGAGAGTATTTGATAGCTTATTAGACCGTTCTACACTTTGCCGATAACCTCGGATATATATTGAATCCGCGCCCGAAACACCTGCGCAAGGCCTGCCTGCCGGCAAACCGGCTTCAGCGCCGGAACACGGATAAGGGCAAATATAAATTTTTTATATCACAGTGAGGCATTATGGCACCACCGTTACAAAATGCGGCTATACTTCAAGGACAATATTGTTCCGCACAATGTGATAGATCTTTATCGTCACCGCATGGAACAGGATCTTGGCATTAGCATTTCGTTCAATATAATAAGCGGCCTTGTCCAGCTCTGCTGCCACCGCCTCCTTCTGCTCAAGACTCATGGCCTTGTTTAACCGGCCGGTAAAATCTTTTTCGCCCAGCGAAAGACCCTGCTCCAATTGCTCTTTCAGTCCGGCACCTGCCACCTCGAGCCGCACTGCCTGCTCCAGCAAATGTGTGAAATGGCGCAGGAACTGCTTTTGTTTTTCACGCCCCAGCCTCGCGATCTCTTCGATCAGTTTTACCTGGGCGATAGGTTGATTTTTCAGCGTTGCATTAAGCCAGTCGCGCAGCAACGCATGGAAATCTTCATCCGCATGCTGCAGCAAATGGAGCGCTTCGCGATAATTCCCTTCACTTACGTTCGCGATCTGCTTCGCTTTCTCCTCCCCACAGGATTTTTTAAGGGTCTTTTCAATATCTGCTGCCTCAAGCGCCGGTATTCGCACCATCTGGCAGCGCGATAGAATGGTGGGAAGTATCGCCGACTCATTTTCAGCAACCAGTATGAACAGTGTATCGGGCGGTGGCTCTTCAATCAGCTTAAGAAGCTTATTGCCCTCCTTTCCCAGATAATCCGGCATCCACAATACAAGGATCTTATAGCCGCTCTCAAAACTCTTGAGGCTGAGTTTGTGAATGATATCATTGCATTCATTCGCGGTTATGTTGCCCTGCTTATTATCTGCACCGATGAACTGCAACCAGTCGTATACGTTGCCGTATGGAAGCTGTTTCACAAATTCTCTCCATTCCGCGATAAAGTCGGTACTGAGTGGTGGCGTGCCGGGTTTCTTTGTTACAACCGGGTATGCATAATGAATATCGGGGTGAACCAGTTGATCGGCTTTTGCGAAGGACGACTGCTTTTCCATCCACGCATCCGCATCATCGGCGCTTGAAGGAAGCCGTACTTCAACAGGCGTCCCAAAAAGAGAAGCACCCGCATCATCTTGTTTGTGTACGGCAGGCAGCAAGCTCACATACTGTGCCAAGGCAAGAGCCATGGGCAGCGCGCCGCTCCCTTCGCGCCCCAGGAAAAGAAGCGCATGGCTAAGCCGGTTATGCTCCACCATTTCGATCAGCTGCTGTTTCACGGCGCTTTGTCCGATAACTTCTTTAAACAACATAATGCGGAAATTAAAAAAAGCTGACCGCAGGGTCAGCTTCAAATATCATCAAACTTCGGTAATCTTAATTCAGGTATTTCAATACCTCTTCGCTCATCGGTTTTGTCTTATTGTGGATCACCGTAATGAGCTTACCATTTTCATCAACAAGGAATTTTGTAAAATTCCATTTGATGGGGTCTTCAAATCCAAGCTTCTTTGCTTCGCCTACCAAATATTGAAAAATGGGGGCGATATCATCTCCTTTCACCGACACCTTGGCCGCCATCGGAAAAGAAACACCATAGTTCTGAGAGCAGAATTCTTTGATCTCCGAGTTGGTGCCTGGTTCCTGTCCTCCGAAATTATTGGCGGGGAAACCAACAATTACAAGCTTGTCCTTATATTTTTCATACAGTTCTTCCAGTTCGGCATACTGGGGGGTGTTGCCGCACTTAGATGCTGTATTCACGATCATGATCTTTTTCCCTTTGAACTTGGAGAAGTCAATAGAACTTCCTTCCAGGCCTTCCACTTTAAAATCATAAATGGAATTAGCCGCCAGAACAGAAGAAATGAGCAGAGCAATGAGGGCGATCTTCATAATGTAAATTTATAGTTGAATAACAACGTAAAGATAGGAAGGTTGGATGCCTGGACATGTAGTTTAGCAAAAACTTATTGTTGTCTTTCATAACCGCCAAGGTCGGGAAGGCCAAATGGTCTTGGGTTCCCGTCGAGGTCTATGTTGACCCCGGTGGCGACTCCCTTATTGACTGCGGCAGAAGTTAACTTGAGGCGGAAGCTAAAACCCGTTTGTCCCCCATTCGTTCGTTCAAACGCCGGATCACCGGGAACTTCGTCCTGCACCGTACATTCCTCGGGAGGATTTTTTATGCGCCACAAAACTTTTTCAAAAAGAACATTGAAGGCGCCGGCGCCCTGCCGGGACGCGACAACTTCGCTTGGTACGATGCCATTATTTTCACCCCAGAAAATACAATTCCTGAATACAGCATTCAGGTTGGAGCTTACAGGCACGCCGTTTTGTTTGATAAAATTGGTGAGCAGAAAAACCGGGTCCTTGTGCTGAATAAAATTGTTCGACAAAGAGGCAATGGTGCAATGAGTGAAATCATAACTGCCTCCCTTCAAAACTACCAGGTTCTTACCGCAATTGCTGATCAGCAGGTTCCTTGCACTGATGCTGGTGTTGATGCCCGCAAGGCCAATGTCGTAAGCGTTATCGATTATGGTTTCGTTCAGTACCAGTTTTGTAGACGTTGAAGGATCCAATACTACAATTCCCTGGTAGGCATTTTTTATGATGCCGAAGTTGATGATATTGTTCTTGCTGGAAGCATTGAAGACGAGGCCCGGGTAACTGGCGGGGAAATCACGGTAGGGCTCATCGGTGCGGTCGCCTGTAAATACTACTCTTGCGCTGTCGGCACTTTGCCCGTTCACTACCAGGGTTCCGTTCACTATAAAGGGCGCATCGGCGTGCATGTAGATCCTGCATCCTTTATTGATGGTGAGCGTAGCATTGTTGTCCACCGTTATTCTTTCAAGTATCACATAAGGAAGGTCATTATTCCAGGTTTCAGACGTGGTAATGGTCCGGCCCCTGAAAAAATGCGCATTCATTCCGAAGGCATCGAGTTGAATAAATTGTCTGTTGTTATTGTAATTGATCTCGATGCTATCGCGCACAAGAAAAGGCAGGTTCGCAGCAGAAGGATTGATGTGCACACTCACAAAAATATACAGGCTGTCATTCGCCGCAATATCTAAGTTCTTCACCACGGGGCCGGGGCTTCCATCCACATTGATCGCAAAGCTTGAATTGGGTCCGCCGGCAAGTTGAACGGAAGCAATATGAACGCCTTTGTTGTTTTCGTTCTTTATTTTAACCAACTGGGAAACGGAACCGGTGCTGGTGAATACAGTGTCGAAGTGAAGCGTGTCCTGTGAAGTAACGAGCCGGGCCGAAGAACTGTTGGTAAAACTTTCTTTCCTGCACGCAAAAAGCAATAGGATTACCAGAGGTATGAACAGATTCTTCACAGGCTTCATCAGATAAAAATACACAAGAGGGTGAATATTCCCGCTTTCATTCAAAAAATCAGCCTCCCGAAGAAAAACAAAGCGTAGCGATACTGAGTTGAACGCCGGGGATCTTTAACAGCTCAAGAGCGCATGCCTCCAGGGTGGCGCCGGTGGTAATCACATCGTCAACGAGCAGCACATGTTTTCCTTCTATGGCC